>NZ_CP034442.1:1200000-1500000 GCF_007475365.1 Streptococcus oralis subsp. dentisani
GACGTTCTGCCAGTTTTGGCGTTGTGACCAGCTTGCCTGACGATGTTATCGACTCTTTATGGTTTATTATCGATCATTTTTTGAAAAATGTCTTTGAATTAGAAGAGGAACTTGAATTTCAACTGCTAAATAACGAGGGAACCATCACCTTCCATTTCTCTAGTCAGCACCTGCCGACTAGTATCGACTTTGATTTTAATCACCCCTTTGACCCTCTTTACCCTCCTCGGGTTCTTGTTTTAGACATGGACGGGAAAGAAACCATCCTCCTTCCTGAAGAAAATGACCTATTTTAAAAACTCTAGCTTCTCGGCGCAAACTGCTGAGGAACTAGAGTTTTTTCTATTTGTTCAATTCTTGATACAAGTAACGAATTGGTTGTTTTAGGATCGGATGGATAAAATGGGGAGCTATTTCCTGTAAGGGCTCAAGAACAAAGAGGCGTTCTGCTATATAAGGATGAGGCAAGATGAGGTTGTCTGTATAAATGACCTGGTCCTCCACAAAAAGCAAATCCAAATCAATCAAACGCGGTCCCCAATGCACCTCTCGAACCCGTCCCATTTCTGACTCAATGGCTAATAATGTTTCTAACAAGACTGGTGCTG
This sequence comes from Streptococcus oralis subsp. dentisani, assembly GCF_007475365.1. NCBI lineage: Bacteria > Bacillati > Bacillota > Bacilli > Lactobacillales > Streptococcaceae > Streptococcus > Streptococcus oralis. Next base: position 1,200,609 of record NZ_CP034442.1, read on the forward strand.
GCAGCCAGGTTTCTACTTCAATTACCTGATTGGCAAAGCTATCCTGTTCCACACCGCCCCAAGGCTCCGTCATCGAGACACTGGACTCTTTTAAAATATGGATACCACGAGCTCGCAGTTTGTCAATAGCTTGTTCCAAGTTTGCTTGCTTATCCCCCATATTGCTTCCTAGGGCGATAAAAGCTCGTTGCTTACGACGGTGAATGGTCACCGAGCAGGTATCTAGTGGCAAATGAACTGGCGCCCAAGGTTTTTTCAGTTCCAGCTCAATCTCCTGAACGAGAGGATAGGTCTCAAAGGTACGCTCTACTAGTTTGTAGGCTACCGTCTCAATCAAGTCCTCAGTGGTTTCCTGAAACCAAGCTGTCCACTGCTGACAAAGTTCGCCGTAATGGATAGAAGCTTCCAAATCCAAGTCTGTCGCTACCTTGGTCATATCATAGGATAAGCTTGCGGAAATAACAAACTTCTGCCCCAATTCTTTCTCACTTGGAAAAAGACCATGATAAGCAAAAATTTCCAAATCTTTAATCTGCAGTTGATCCATAACTAGTCCTTTCTAGAAAAATTCGCATGAAGCGGATTCTTTTTATAGTCCCATTAGACGATAAGCCTGATCTCGTAGATCCTTATCGGTCTCAAATAGACCTCGAGCTACTGTCGTCAATGTTGCAGTGCCTGGTTTTCGAACACCACGCATGCTCATACACATATGCTCTGCCTCAATGACAACAAAGGCTCCCTTAGCCCCCAGATACTCCATCAAGGCATCGGCCACTTCGATATTCAATCGTTCTTGAATCTGTGGTTTTTTAGCATAGACTTCAACCGTACGGGCTAACTTGGACAAGCCTGCCACACGGCCATCTGGAATGTAGGCAATGTGCGCTCTCCCATAAAAGGGCAAGAAGTGGTGTTCACACATGGTGTGGAAGAAGATATCCTTTTCCACCACCATATTGTCATCAATAATTTCAAAGGATTTTGACAAATGTTCCTCCGCAGTCTGACCAAGACCTGAAAAAATCTCTTGGTACATACGGGCTACACGAGCAGGTGTTTCCTGTAATCCCTCGCGTTTAGCATCCTCACCGACGGCCTCGATAATCATTTTTACAGCCGCTTCAATCTTTTGTGTATCCATTCTCTAGTTATTCCTCTCCATCAGGTAGGCTCTCACTTGGTTCAAGAAATACAAGGAACCCGTGACAATCCTAACTGTTTTTTTCTCTTCTTTTCTATCTGTCAATTTCTGCTCTAGAAAATCCTGCCAACTTTGATAGTTGAGATTTCTAGACTCAGCTGCCTCTTTCAATACTCTTTCATCCGTCGCTCGACTATCGTCAAAATGGGTTACAGTCAATTGACTATTTGGCACCGTTTCTAGCAAATCCAGCATATCCTCCAAGGCCTTGGTTTTGATACAAGTAAAGAGAATTTCTTTATGATAGTCAGCAAAGCGTTCTTGCAAAGTATTCAACAAAGCCTTGATAGCATGCGGATTGTGAGCCCCATCTAAAATCATCAGTGGTTCACTAGACAGGACCTCCAAACGCCCTGGCCATCTGGTTTCCTCCATGGCTTGAGCAACCAAGTCATTGCTAGCTAATTCTCGCCCAGTCTCCTGGCAATAAGTGTCTAGGAGAGCAAGCGCCATCCCTGCATTCTCTATCTGATGCAAACCCAGCAGACCTGTTTGAAAACGACCTTGTCTGACAGAACTTGTATAATCAAAGCTTTCACCCGTCACCACGCTTTCTTGATGACGAACCTGGTAATCTTTCCCATAGGCAAGTCTCGGCGCATTTTTAGCTTCTGCAATAGGATTGATCACAGCCAAAGCTTCTGGAGTAATATGACCTGTCACCAAGGGAATGCCTTGTTTGATAATACCAGCCTTCTGCTCTGCTATGGCTTCCAAGGTGTCACCAAGTAGGGCTACATGGTCCAATCCAATGGTCGTAATTCCTGTTAAAATTGACTGGCAAACATTGGTACTATCCAAGAGTCCACCCATACCGACTTCCATGATGGCTACATCTACTTGTTCTGAGGCAAAGTAATCATAAGCCAGGGCTGTGATAATCTCAAACTCAGTCGTTTCTTGTAAAGCAGCGCTCCTCTCCCCCTCAAGCAAAGAGCGATAAACTGCCATGAGGGCTTCTAGCCTCGCTTCTGGGATGGATTCCCCATTGATGCTAATCTGGTCTGTATAATGAATGAGATAGGGCGAGCTGAAAACACCAACTCTCAGACCTAGCTTTTCCAGCATCTTTTTCAAAAAAGCAATGGTAGATCCCTTGCCATTGGTCCCTCCGATATGGATAACCTTGAGTTTGAGATGGGGATTACCTCGCAGGGCTAGGAGTTCTACCATTCGCTCCAAGCCAAAATGCGGTTGGTCCGTCCGGTAGTGGGCAATCCACTGATTGTTTTGAATTTCGTTCATCTTACTTATATTGTTTTAAATCTAGATTTTCCGCATCGTCTGCCAGACGGATAGCTGATGCAATTTCAACCGCCATCTTGTGACTGGCTACATCGTGCACGCGCACCACTTCCACACCCTGTCTCGCAGCGATACTGGTTACATGAGCCGAAGCTGTATCCCGATTGCGGAAACCAAGTTCGGCCTCAGGATTGACTTCAAAACCATTTTCTTCTAGGATATTGATGACAAATCGCTTACGCGAAACTCCGAGAAAGATTGGATAGCCTTGCTGGTGTAGTTTATCCAAATCACGTAAAAGGAGCAGATTTTCTTTTTTGGTCAGACCAAAGCCAATCCCTGGATCTAGCAGGATATTTTCTTTTGCTATCCCAGCTTCTTCTGCTCTTGCTAGAGCGCGGTCAAAGAACGCGGTCATCAAATCTTCTACTGGTAGTTGTTCAAAGTACGCCAAGTCTTCATTTGTAAAAGGATCCCCAAATCCAAAACGAGGAAATATGAGCGAACTAGGGTGCTGAGGTCGAGTCATGACTGGATTAAACATGATGACTACTTGCGCACCAGCCTTAGCAACCACATCCGCCATTTTCTCATCTCCCATGAGACCAGTGATATCATTGACCAGATTGGCACCAGCAGCCAAAGCAGCTTCTGCCACCTGACTCTTCCAAGTATCGATGGAGATGAGGACATCACTTTCCTTACGGATAGCTTCGATGACTGGAACAACACGCTGGATTTCCTCTTCTATCTCAACATAGCTACTTCCAGGACGAGTCGATTCTCCACCGATATCTAGCATGCTAGCTCCTTCAGCTATCAATTTACGGGCTTGCGGAAGAGCCTGGTCAACAGCAAAAAACTGCCCACCATCCGAAAAGGAATCTGGGGTTACATTGATAATTCCGCAAATGGCTGTTTTTGCCTGACTAGCTTTATTGGACATACGGTCACTCCTCAAGGTTTTTCACCACATTATTTCTCTATTTTACCATAAAAAGAAAAAGATGGATACGCTAGCATTTATCTTTTCCAAGTAAGGAAATGGTTTAGAAAGGCAAGCCTATATTTCGACTAATCAAAACCAGTAAAGCCAGTAAACAAAAGGCGATACCATTGACAATCATATGAAGCAAGATTGACATCTCTAAACGTTCTGTTCTGTAGGCTGTCCAAGTTAAAACTGTCGACATTCCTCCATAGATAAGGAGAGAAGGCAGATTGGTCGGTGTGTGGAGCAAGGCAAAGACGACTGCACCTACAAGATAACCCAACTTCTCCTTCCCGCGGAAGATCTTTTTAGGAATAATTCCACGACACAATATTTCCTCACAAATGGGAGCAATCAGAACCAGTAAGAAAAAACTGGAAATCAGCGAGCTATTCTGAACCAGATTATTAATAGTTGATTGATTGCTGGTCGTAGATTCATTCATCAGACGAAGCAAGGCAGAGCCGAATAAGTTACTTGTGAAAATAACCAAATAACTCAAAACCAAGCGGGCTAGATCTTTTGCCTTGAAAAAAGAAAGATTGAAGGTCGCAATCTCTGTTTTTCGCGCACTAAAGATAAAAACAGTTAGAATAGCAACCGACAGCAAAGCCACTAAGAGTCCTGACTGGAGGAGTGGGAATTGTCTAGCAGATAAAAGGGCAGATAAAATTAAAGGTAGTTGGGATAACACCAATCCTATTAAAAAAATCAACACCCATATTCCTCTATCCAGAATTTCTTGCCAGATACCTTTTTTCTTCATGATGTACCTCCTTATAATAAAAAGGGGAGACTCCCCTTTTTCTATTATACCATTTATAGCTTATAGCGCCATGCTAATATAGTTCAGGATGAACAAGGCATCCAAAATCCAAATCATCACGTGCACATCCTTGGCTTGACCTTTGACAACTTTTGTCAAGGTATAAGTCAAGAAACCAACAGCAATCCCTTGTGTGATAGAGTAGCTGAATCCCATAAAGATAGATGTGAAGAAGGCAGGAACCGCTTCAGCCATATCATCCCAAGGAATGTTTTTCAAGTTAGAAAGCATCATGATTCCGACGATGATTAAAATTGGCGCTGTTGCAGCTGTCGGAACAATCGCTAGAAGTGGGCTAAAGAAGCTAGAGAGAGCAAAACAGATTGCAACAACTAGGGCTGTCAAACCAGTACGTCCACCAGCACCGATACCCGCCGCAGACTCAACATAAGTCGTAACGTTTGAAGTACCTGCAATGGCACCTACTGAAGTCGCCACCAAGTCAGAGTAAAGAGCCTTGTCCAATTTAGCAGACTCATGGTTTTCCCCACTTGTCGCAACGATACCAACTTTTTCACCAGTACCGATAAGAGTACCAATTGTGTCAAAAATATCCGTTAGTGAGAAGGCAAGAATAGCCATCAAGGTTTCTGGTAAACGTGAAGTGTTTGAAATCAAAGATCCTAAACCTTCTGAGCCCAGAGCGGCACCAAACAAAGTACCAAGGTCATTAACTGCTGATGAAAGATTGTTGCTAGCGAAGTCAATCCCTGATAAATTCACAACATTAACAGCAATGGCAAGGACAGTCGTTGTTAAAATAGAAAGAATAATTCCACCTTTGATGCCTTTAACAACAAAGAAGATGGTAATAGCCAAACCAGCAAGAGCCACCAATACTGCTGGAGTATTGAAGTCTACCAAACCTGGAACAGCTGCTGAGTTTGCAGTAAGAGCAGCTTGAGCCTTGTCTGCTCCTTCACCTGCTACAGTATAAGTACCTGGATCAATCGAGAATTTCAAAAGACCAGCATTCTTAATCCCAACATAGGCAAGAAAAACACCAATACCAGCCGAAATAGCTGAACGAAGTGTTGTAGGAATTGATTCGATGATCATTTTACGAACATTTGTCAAGGTAATAATCAGTGAAATAATTCCACAAATGAAGACCATACCAAGAGCTTCTTTCCAAGTATAGCCCATCCCAAACACAACTGTAAATGTGAAGAAGGCATTCAATCCCATACCTGGTGCTTGTGCGTATGGCAAATTAGCATAGAAAGCCATCATCAAAGTACCAACTACAGAACCGATAATTGTTGCCAAGAACACACCTTGAACAGGCATCCCTGTTTGTGAAAGCATTTGAGGGTTTACAAAGAGAATGTAACTCATTGCAAAGAATGTTGTTAAACCAGCAAGCACCTCTGTACGGACATCTGTCCCGTGCTCTTTTAGTTTAAATAGTTTGTCCATGTTTAATCTCCTTTTGTTTTTTACGAACAATGAGAGTATTATATCATTTATCATTCACCTTTTCAATATGTTTGTTTGATTTATTTAACAAAATGAAATTTCTATTTTTGTTTTGAGTCTGTTTTTCTTCTTTCTTTTTGATATAATAGTAGACATCTTATCTGGAATGTACTAGGAAGGTTTATATGACTAAAAAAATTATCGCAGTCGATTTGGACGGAACCCTGCTCAACTCAGAGAGTAAGATTTCAGATTTTACTCGAAACACAATTAAACGAATTGCTGAAAAAGGCCACCATGTCATCATCACTACTGGGCGCCCTTACCGTATGGCAAAAGAATTTTATCAGGAACTAGAGTTGCACACACCTATGATCAACTTCAACGGTTCTCTTACCCATCTACCAGGACAGACTTGGGAACACGAAAAGTGCTTGACCTTGGACAAAAAATACCTCTTAGACATGGTCAAACGCAAAGAGGATATCCAAGCCGACTTTATTGCAGGAGAATACCGCAAGAAATTTTATATCACGGCTCCTAATGAAGAAATTGCCAATCCCAAACTATTTGGTGTAGAAAATTTCCAACCAGAAAATCAATTCAAATCTGAATTGGTGACCAAGGACCCTAACTGTATCCTCTTGCAAACAAGAGTCGATGATAAATACGCGCTAGCAGATGAGATGAATCGTTTTTACCAACACCAACTAGCAATCAATACCTGGGGAGGCCCTCTCAACATTCTCGAATGTACACCAAAAGGGGTCAACAAAGCTTTTGCCTTAGAATACTTGCTCAATGTTATGAACCGTGACAGACAAGATTTGATTGCCTTTGGAGATGAACACAATGACACCGAAATGTTGGCATTTGCAGGCAAGGGATATGCCATGAAAAATGCCAATCCCGATTTACTACCATATGCAGATGAACAACTCTCTCTGACAAACGATGAAGATGGTGTTGCCCATACCCTACAAGATTTGTTCCTATGACACTCAAAAAGTTAGCTTATGCTAGCTTTTTGATTTTCACAATTTTTCAATTAATCGGCCTGTTTTCATTTTTTTATATTAAATTACTCCCTTATCTTTTCAAAAAATGTTTATATATTAACATTTTGTAAACGAGTTTTCATTGAAAATTAACACATATTTATAAGAAATGGTTGCTTTTTGTTTGAAAACGGTTTATACTTAAAGTTAGGCTTAAAGTTTTCTTAAACACACAGTCAAACATTTTAAAGGAGGAATGACAATAATGAGTATCGGAATCATTATTGCGAGCCACGGCGAATTTGCTGCGGGTATTCATCAGTCCGGATCTATGATCTTTGGTGAACAAGAGAAGGTTCAAGTTGTAACCTTTATGCCAAACGAAGGTCCAGATGATCTATACGCTAAGATCAATAACGCTGTTGCTGCATTTGACGCAGAAGATGAGGTTCTAGTATTGGCTGACCTTTGGAGTGGATCTCCATTCAACCAAGCTAGCCGCGTGATGGGAGAAAATCCAGAACGTAAATTTGCCATCATCACAGGACTTAACTTGCCGATGTTGATCCAAGCCTACACAGAGCGCCTTATGGACGCTACTGCAGGTGTGGAAAAAGTCGCTGCGAACATCATTAAAGAAGCCAAAGATGGCATCAAGGCTCTTCCAGAAGAGCTTAACCCAGTTGAGGAAGTTGCAAGTGCTGCAGCTGCTCCTGCTGCCCAAGCTGCTATTCCAGAAGGAACTGTTATCGGAGACGGTAAATTGAAAATCAATCTTGCCCGTCTTGACACACGTCTTCTTCACGGACAAGTCGCAACTGCTTGGACACCAGATTCAAAAGCAGACCGTATCATCGTTGCTTCAGATAACGTTGCAAACGACGAGTTGCGTAAAGAATTGATCAAGCAAGCTGCTCCTAACGGAGTAAAAGCGAACGTTGTACCAATCAAAAAATTGATTGAAGTTGCAAAAGATCCTCGTTTTGGTAACACACATGCTCTTATCTTGTTTGAAACTCCACAAGATGCACTTCGTGCTATCGAAGGTGGCGTGCCAATCAAGACCCTTAACGTTGGTTCTATGGCTCACTCAACAGGTAAAACAATGATTAACAACGTTTTGTCTATGGACAAAGACGATGTTGCAACCTTTGAAAAAATGCGTGACCTCGGTGTTGAATTTGATGTACGTAAAGTACCAAACGACACGAAAAAAGATTTGTTTGACTTGATTAAGAAAGCAAACGTTCAATAATTTTAATCTGTTTTATCATTTTTGAAAACAGGATTAAATACTTTATTAAAACTAAATAGAAAAGGAATAAAACCATGTCAGATATTTCAATCATTTCTGCTATCTTGGTTGTAGTTGTTGCCTTCCTTGCAGGTCTTGAAGGTATCCTCGACCAATTCCAATTCCATCAACCAATCGTCGCATGTACCCTTATCGGACTTGCAACTGGTAACCTCGAAGCAGGTGTTATGCTTGGTGGATCTCTTCAAATGATTGCCCTTGGTTGGGCAAACATCGGAGCTGCCGTAGCTCCTGACGCTGCTCTTGCATCTGTTGCCGCAGCGATCATCTTGATTAAAGGTGGTAACTTTACTACTGAAGGTATTGCCGTTGCAACTGCAACAGCTATCCCTCTTGCCGTAGCTGGACTATTCTTGACAATGATTGTTCGTACAATCTCAGTTGCCTTGGTTCACTCTGCTGACGCTGCTGCTAAAGATGGAAACATTGCGGCTGTTGAACGCGCTCACTACTTTGCTCTTATTCTTCAGGGTCTTCGTATCGCGATCCCTGCAGCCTTCCTTATCGCTATCCCAGCTTCTGCTGTTAAAGACGCTCTTGGTCTAATGCCAGAATGGTTGAATGGTGGTATGGCTGTCGGTGGTGCTATGGTCGTTGCCGTTGGTTACGCTATGGTTATCAACATGATGGCAACTCGTGAAGTATGGCCATTCTTCGCTATCGGTTTCGCTCTTGCAGCGATTTCTCAATTGACTTTGATTGCCCTTGGTGTCATCGGCGTTGCCCTTGCCTTCATCTACCTTAACCTTTCAAAACAAGGTGGAAACGGTGGCGGCGGAGCTGCAACTTCTAACGACCCAATCGGTGATATCCTAGAAGACTACTAGAAAGGGGAACAATCATGGCTGAAAAAATTCAATTATCAAAATCAGATCGTCAAAAAGTTTGGTGGCGTTCACAATTCCTTCAAGGTTCTTGGAACTACGAACGTATGCAAAACTTGGGTTGGGCTTACTCATTGATCCCAGCTATCAAAAAATTGTACACTAAAAAAGAAGACCAAGCGGCTGCTCTTGAGCGTCACCTTGAGTTCTTCAACACTCACCCATACGTAGCTGCTCCAATCATGGGGGTTACTCTTGCACTTGAAGAAGAGCGCGCTAACGGTGTTGAAATCGACGACGCGGCTATCCAAGGGGTTAAAATCGGTATGATGGGACCTCTTGCTGGTATCGGTGACCCAGTATTCTGGTTTACAGTTCGTCCTATCCTTGGAGCCCTTGGTGCATCACTTGCTGCATCTGGTAACATTGTTGGTCCTCTTCTCTTCTTCTTTGGATGGAATGCTATCCGTATGGCCTTCCTATGGTATACACAAGAGTTCGGTTACAAAGCTGGATCTGAAATCACTAAAGACATGTCTGGTGGTATCTTGAAAGACATCACTAAAGGAGCTTCTATCCTTGGTATGTTCATCCTTGCCGTTCTTGTACAACGTTGGGTATCTATCAACTTTACTGTTAATCTTCCAGGTAAACAATTGGCAGAAGGTGCTTACATCAACTTCCCAGAAGGACCTGTATCAGGTGCTGAATTGAAAGGTATTCTTGGTCAAGCACTTGGTGGATTGAGCCTAGATAAGATTCAACCACAAACCCTTCAAGGTCAGTTGAACTCATTGATTCCAGGATTGATGGGACTTCTCCTTACTTTCCTTTGCATGTGGTTGCTTAAGAAAAAAGTATCACCTATCACAATCATCCTTGCCCTCTTTGCAGTAGGTATCGCAGCTCGTTTCTTCGGTATCATGTAATCCAAGCCATCGAGAATATAGATAAAAAGAATCAGGATTAAACCCTGATTCTTTTTGTGTATCAACTTTTTCTCCTAGTAAGATAATGAAAGCTTCCAATTACAACTGCTAGAATGGCAACATAGAGCATTTGAGTGGCTTCTAAAGGCACAAAAGCTCCTTGCAGGATAAAAGTATTGGCAAGTACGCCAACAAGAGCTCCAAGGCTCAAAAACGTGAGCAAGACTAGCTTGTATCGATTAAAGGGAAGGCTGACCTTAGCAACCAGGCATAGACCATTGATCAGAGCAAGGAGGAAGCAAATAAATTTGACCTGACCTGGGACAGTGATAAAGAAGTTCGTCAAGAGAACACTAGCGACTAGAATGCCACCGCCAATCGCAGCATTGGTCAAAATATCTCGCATAAAATGTGTGCTGACCTTTTCTTTATTGGACTCAAAAGTTAGGAAGAAGGATGGAATCCCAATCGTAATGGCTGAAATGATTGTAAACTGAATGGGGATAAAGGCAAATTCCAAACCAAATACCACACTCAAAATGGCAAAAACGATGGAGAAGAAGGTCTTTGTTAGAAAGAGAGAGGCTACCTTTTGGATGTTATTGATGACCCGGCGACCTTCCATCAAGATATCATAAAATACCGCAAAATCATCGGTCAAAAAAACAATATTGGATACACTTTTGGCTGCGCTAGTAGCACCATTCATAGCAAAACTGATATCTGCTTTCTTGAGAGCCAGAACATCATTGACCCCGTCACCACTCATGGCAACTGTTTTACCAGCATTTTGCAAAACGGTCACCATCTTTTCTTTCTGCTCAGGTGTAACGCGTCCAAAGATATCATGTTCCAAGACCACTCTTTCAAAGTCATCATCGCTCACCTTGGTCATATCAATCGTCCGCGCTTCCTCCTTAAAACCTGCTTTACGAGCCACCCCATATACAGCCACATGATTATCACCACTGATAATCTTCACTTCAACACCTTGTGACTCGAAATAGTCAAAGGTTTCCTTGGTATTGTCCTTGATCTCATCTGACAAAACGACATGGCCTAGTAGTTCCATATTGGCTGGACTCGTAATCTGGTCCTTGCTATAAGCGAGTGTTAAGATTCGAAAACCTTGCTGTTTTAGATCTTCATAGTAGGCATCCATCGGCTGGGTAAAACCTAGAAATTCATAGGCTCCAAAGAAATAGGTCCCACCCTCTTTTACTTGGACAAAGGAATACTTGTTTTTGCTTGAAAAGGCACCGACTTCTTGAACTTTCCACTTTTTCTCACAGGTTAAGTAAGTCTTCAGAGCTCGCGAAGTCGCATTTTCATCCTCGAAATAAGCCAGATAAGAAGACAGTTTCTCTGCTAGCTTCTCATCCATTTCTTGGACTTTCATATTCCCCGTCGTGATAGTTCCTGTCTTATCAAAACAAAGAACATCTACTCGCGCCAAGGTCTCTACACAGTATAGTTCCTGCACCAGAACCTTCTTTTTAGCCAGCTTCATAGTCGCTACTGCTAGGGAAACGCTAACCAGGAGAATCAAGCCCTCTGGAATCATGCCGACCAAGGCGCCTGAACTTCCCAAAACAATCTCAACATAAGTCCGTCCTAGACTAAAACCTCTGACATAAAGCAGAATGGCAACTGGCACCAGCAAGATGGAGACGATTTTTAAAATCTTATCCATATAATCGCGCAGTTGAGAAGGGTATTTTTTGAATTCCTTGCTGGATTTTGCAAGTTTGTTAATATAGCTATCTGGACCCACAGCCGTTGCCATAACCAGACAAGTACCGCTGACGACATTGCTTCCGCTCATCAGCTTGTCACCAACTGTTTTAAAGACCGAATCACTCTCACCAGTCAGCAAGGACTCATCCACTTCAATATTCCCTTCAAGCACTTCTGCATCGACAGGTACCTGATCTCCCAGATTGAGATGCAGATATTCCCCCAGTACGATGTCTTCTGGATCAATCTCAATCGTTTGACCATCTCGATTGACCTTGTACTTACTTTTACCAAGCAAACTTAGCTTTTCCAAAGCATTTTTTGAACGCACTTCTTGGAAAATCCCGATGGCTGTATTGATAGCAATCACGCCTAAAAAGAGCATATTCTCAAATCGCAAGGTTGTGGCTACCAGAACTGCCAGAGCCAAGTTCATGGCATTAAAGAAGGTAAAGATATTTGAAACGACGATTTCCTTGGTTGTTTTATAGGGTTTAATGTCGCTGATGTTTCGTTGACGATCCTTGATGTCTTGGCTACTTAAATACTTCATTTCTACTCCGATATCCTTTTGTACTACTATAGTAACACATATCTTTTTCTCTGTCACTTAAAGACTCAAAATAAGGAGAACTCACTTAGCAAGCAGCATCTATCGCCACTTTCAAAAGGATTTAAAAAAGAGGCTAGGATTCCCCTAACCTCTTTTCTTTATGCTTTATTCTGCCAAGGCACCCATTGGATCCCATGGTGCAAGTACGATTGGTTCTGCTTCATAAGCAGCCCGTTCTTCTGCTGTCAGCAATTCCTTACGGACAACGATTTGGTAAGTGTATTCATCCATCCAAGCATCTGAGGCAACGAAGTAACCATCTGTACCGACCTTGTCTCCCCATGAGTTTTCAACCTTCCACTTGGTTGACTTGCCATTTTCATCCAAATCCACACCTGTCAAGACCATGGCGTGGGTCATCAAACTTTCGCTGTAGTCCAAACGTCCAGCCTTGTCTTGAGTGAGTTGAATATCCATGCTTGATTCAAAGTCATAAACATCTGTCGCAAGGATTCCAGCTTTGCGGTTGCTGAGCTGGCCGACATCTGAACCAAACCAAACAGTTTCTCCTGTTTGCATTTGGGCAATCGCCAATTCTTTCAAGCGTTCCATTGGAACGTTGATGTAGCGAACTGCACGGCTACCGACGACATTTCCCAACATCTCAACTGTATAAGATTTGCCGTAAGGCTTGTCAGCAGTTGGAGCATTGATAACAGAAACGTAGTCTTCTAGAGGAAGATTAACATATTTCTTGTAAAATTCTTGTGGTGTGATACCCTTTTCACTTTGGTAATTATCATCCTTATCACGATAAGCAAAGTCAAATTTACGTGGTGGAAGTCCTAAAGACATTCCAAGGAAGTTAAAGATTTCTTGCAAGAGGTCTTCTTTCTTTGTTTGAACAGTCGCTTGGTCTGCACCAGAAGCGAGCAAGTCACGCAAGATTTGAGCATCTTGACGAAGCAATTTATTAAGGATGGCATTGAGCTCACGGCTGCTGCTAGATGAAACAGACTCAGGATAAACAGACTTAGGAACGACACCGTATTTCTCAAAGAGGGAAACGACCATATCCCATTGACCACCATCTTGTTGAGGAGTTTGGAGTAGGAAGCTAACCTTGCGACTCGTCAATTCTTGGTCTGCAGTCGCAATGACTTGCTCCAAGAACCAGTTGGATTTCTCGTACTTGTCCCAGAAGAATGTGTGAGCTTGTGACAATTCAAAGTTTTCAAGCTTGTATTGAGAGATGAGTTTGTGGCGGAAGGTGTTGAGAGCTGCAAACATCCAGCAACGACCAGAGGCTTTCTGATTGGTTACCTTGTCCTTGGTCAAATCCAATGAGAAAACAGGTGTATTGTCTACATGGCTTTGGCGACGCTCTAGGGCTGCAAAAATTCCATTGTGGCTGGCAGCATTTTCGATCGCTTGGTATTTGACATTTGCTTCATAGTTGGCAAATAGTTTATCTGTAAATGATTCTTGAATCGCGTTCATAGATTCCTCCTTTTATTCTACTGTCTATTATAACTCTTTTCACAAAGGAAGCAACTGAAAAACGAAAAAGGCAGGGATATTCTCCCTCACCTTTTCTAACATAATCCAAACTAAGCAATACTAGCAAGAAGCTCCTCTAACTCCTCCTTGGTCAGACGACGCCATTCTCCTCGTTGCAAGTTCTCATCCAAGACCAGAGTTCCCATAGTCAAACGTTGTAGGTCCACCACTTCCTTGCCACAGTAGGATACCATACGCTTGACCTGATGGAACTTCCCTTCAGCAATGGTTACACGAACCAAACTTTGATTCTTTTCTGTATCGATAGAAACAATCTCCAGCTTAGCTGGCTGGCAGGTAAAGTCCTTAAGCGGAATGCCCTTGGCAAATGTCTCCACATCTTCTTGGGTCATGATGCCCTCGACTTGCGCCAGATAGGTCTTATCCACATGACGTTTAGGCGAAAGCAGCGCATGGGCCAGCTGGCCATTATTAGTCAAAAGTAGGAGACCATGCGTATCGATATCCAAGCGACCCACTGGAAAAACTTCCTTGGCGCGAGCATAGTCATCTAACCAGTCTAAAACTGTTCTGTGCTTGGAATCCTCAGTCGCTGAAATAACGCCTTGGGGCTTGTTCATCATGTAGTAGACAAACTCTTCATACTCCAGCACTTGGCCATCAAAGCGAATCTCATCTCTTTCTTCATCAATCTGCAGTTTTGCTAACTTTTCTTTTTTACCATTTACTGTCACGCGCCCAGCCTTGAGCAAGTTTTTGACCTCAGTTCGACTCCCTACAGCGCAGGCAACTAAAAATTTATCTAATCTCATAGAACTATTATATCATACTCAAAAGGAGGCTGGCTCAATGACCAACCTCCTTTTCATTTCAGATTTAAGGAACTAACTTCCTCGTCTCCAGAAGATAGCTAAGACAAGCATGGCTCCCAAAACGGCAGGAATAACAGCTGTTCCCGCTAAAATTGGTCCCCAAGTTCCAAAGAGCAGATGCCCCAGAAAGGCACCAATCCAGCCGAGAAACATTTTTCCAAAGCATCCCATGCTCTCTCCGCGATTGGTCAAAGCACCTGCTAAGAGCCCCACTAGGAGACCAACAAACATACTTCCAAGCATTGTAACTCCTTAAACAGCCCAGTTTCCATTGCGGAAGAGCGGTACACGTGTTCCATCCTCACGAATACCATCAATATCCATTTGATTCGACCCAATCATAAAGTCCACGTGAACATCTGAACGGTTCAGTCCTGCAGCTTCAAGCTCTTCTTCGCTCATCTCTGCCCCACCAACAACGCTGGTCGCATAGGCTGCACCTATAGCCAAGTGGTTTGAAGCATTCTCATCGAAAAGCGTGTTAAAGAAGGTAATGCCTGACTGTGAAATTGGACTTGGATCTGGTACCAAGGCACACTCACCCAAGGCACGCGCGCCCACATTTTCAAAGACAAGGTCTTTCATGACCTGATCACCCTTTTTAGCAGTAATGTCAACGATTTGACCATCCTTGAAGGTTACTTTAATCCCTTCGATGATATTGCCGTTATAGCTAAGTGGTTTTGTAGAAGTTACATAACCATCTGCACGACGGAAGTCAGGGGCCGTAAAGACTTCTTCTGTCGGCATATTTGGCAAGAATCCTTCTCCTTGCGCATTGATAGCACCAGCTGATTCCCAAACGTGGTTCTTTGGCAAACCAAGTGTCAAATCTGTCCCTGGCGCTGTGTAGTGAAGGGCTGAGAATTGCTCCTTATTAAGCATATCTGCCTTGCTCTTAAGGATAGCTGCATGCTCTTCCCAAGCCTTAACTGGATCTTCTTCATAGACACGACAAGTTTTGAAGATTTGGTCCCAAAGGAGATCGACTGCTTCTTCATCGCTCGCAGCATTTGGAAAGACCTTCTTAGCCCACTCAAGCCCTGCTGCAGCTGCTACAGTCCAGCTAACCTTGTTGGATTGAGTTGCGATGCGCATCGGCTTCATAGCGAGTCCCATCGCTTTTGCAGAAGCTGAAAGCTTGTCCGCATCCACTCCGTTCAAGGCACCTGGATCAGATGAACGGACACCGAGACGGCTAGCCTTGTTTTCCAAGAGATAGTTCATCTCAGCAATCTTGTATTCTGGCACATTGTCCAAACGCTCCATCGGCGCGTGGAGGAATTTCTCACGGTTGATCACATCATCTGTCCACTGAACGATGACCTCATGCGCACCCAAGGCATAGGCTTCTTTCACGATCAAATGCGCCAACTCACGTTGCTCCACATCGATAGAAAGAGCCAAGGTGTGACCAGGTTGCACGTTGATTCCATTCGCAACCAATAATTTCGCATATTTTTCTAGATTTTCTTTAAAATTTGGTAAAACCATTTTATTCTTCCTTTTCTATTCTTCTTTCAAAGCAGTAAACAATCCTGCTAAAGCAATGGCACCAGACAAGAGTGCTGTCGATAGAATAATTGTTTCATCTGCAAGCTCTAGCTGATAGTCAAAAACCTTTTCAGCAGGTTTATCTTCCGCAAAGATTCTAAGTTTCATAAAGATGTTCTCCGTTCTAGTCCTTAAAACAACTCATCAAACAAACTCAGCTGATTATCCTCTGGCATATTGCCAAGAATACCCATTTCATCCATCTTTTCAACCAAGGTTGAGGAAAGTCCACCACGTTTGCGGAGTTCCGTTTTAGAGAGGAATTCGCCCTCTTGGCGCGCACGTACCAGTTGCTTGGCAACGTTCTCTCCAAGACCATCCATTGCTACAAATGGCGGAATGAGGGTGTCGCCATCGATGAGGAATTCGGTCGCATCACTACGGTATAGATCGAGCTTGCCAAATTTGAAACCACGTTCCCACATTTCATTGACGATTTCAAGTGTTGTGTAAAGGTCAATTTCTACATTAGAGGCTTCATTGTTCTTCCGTTTTTCAGCGATTTCTGCCATTCTGCGCTTGATAGCATCCAAGCCCGCACCCATGGTCTTGATATCAAAGGCCTTGGCGCGGATAGAGAAGTAAGCGCAGTAATAATAAATGGGATGGTGAACCTTGAAGTAGGCTACGCGAAGGGCCATCATAACGTAGGCTGCCGCGTGGGCTTTGGGGAACATGTACTTGATTTTTCCACAGGACTCGATATACCATTCAGGCACCTTATTGGCCTTCATGGCTTCGATGTAGCCATTTCGTTCCTCTTCAGAAATCTTCAACCACAATCCCTTACGTACCCGTTCCATGATAGTAAAGGCCATCTTTGGATCTAGACCTGCGTGCATAAGGTAAACCATGATGTCGTCCCGACAACCGATAACGGTTGATAGGTCAGCAATCCCTTGCTTAATCAAATCCTGAGCATTTCCCAACCAGACATCGGTACCGTGGGACAGACCAGATAGCTGAAGCAATTCCGCAAAGGTTGTCGGATGGGTTTCATCGACCATCCCACGTACGAAATTGGTTCCAAACTCTGGTATTCCCAGCATGCCTGTCGGAGTACCGATTTGCTCAGGTGTCACACCTAAAACTTCCGTTCCAGAAAAGAGTGCCATCACACCTTCGTCATCCATAGGAATTTCATTGGGGTCAATACCAGACAAGTCCTGAAGTTTCCGAATCATGGTCGGATCATCATGCCCCAGCACATCAAGCTTGAGGACGTTCTCATCGATATCGTGGAAGTTAAAGTGAGTCGTCTGCCATTCAGCCGTCACGTCATCTGCTGGATACTGGACAGGCGTAAAGTCGTAGACATCCATGTAGTTCGGAATAACAACGATTCCTCCCGGGTGTTGTCCTGTTGTCCGCTTGACACCAGCCGCACCCTGAGCGAGGCGTTCCACCTCTGCATCACGATAAAACTTCCCATAGTCCCGCTCATAGCCCTTGACAAATCCATAGGCAGTCTTAGCAGCCACCGTACCAACCGTTCCTGCACGGAAGGCATATTCCTCACCAAAGATATCACGTACATCCAAGTGGGCACTAGGCTGGTCTTCTCCCGAGAAGTTCAAGTCAATATCGGGAACCTTGTCCCCATCAAAACCAAGGAAGGTCTCGAAAGGAATATCCTGTCCATTTTTGCTAAGTTTATGACCACACTTTGGACAGTCCTTGTTGGGCATATCAAAACCTGAACCATAAGAACCATCGGTGATAAACTCACTGTACTGACACTGACCACAGACATAGTGAGGAGAGAGAGGATTAACCTCCGTAATTCCGATCATAGTCGCAACAAAACTGGACCCAACAGACCCACGAGAACCAACCAAGTAGCCCCGTTCATTGGAACGTTGCACCAGCATCTGCGATGCCAGATAAATCACGGCAAATCCATTCCCCAGAATAGAAGTCAATTCTTTTTCAATCCGCAAATCAACAATATCTGGCAGCGGATTTCCATAAATTTCAAAAGCTTTCTTATAGGTTAGCTCAGCGACCGTTTCTTCCGCCTTGTCGATGAAAGGCGTGTACAAGTCACCCTTAACAACCTCAACAGGCTCAAAAATTTCTGCCAAGGCATTGGTGTTTTCAATAACCAGTTTACGAGCCAGTTCCTCGCCCAAAAAGGCAAATTCATCCAACATCTCATTGGTTGTTCGAAAATGAGCTTTCGGAAGAGGAGCTGGTTGGGCATGTTCACCATGACCGATGGTTCGGTTAATCATAGCCCCCTGGCCCAAACTACGGACGATAATTTCACGGTAAATCTCTTCTTCCGGTTCGATATAGTGAACATTTCCCGTAGCCAGAACAGGCTTGCCAAGACGGTCTCCAACCTCTATCAAACTCTTGATAATGGTCTGGAGTTCCTCCATATCCTTGACCTGCTCCTTAGCAATTAATGGCGCATAGATGGCAGGTGGCATGACCTCGATAAAGTCATAATACTTGGCCACCTCAATCGCCGCATCCACACCTTGGGAAACAACCGCGTCAAAAACTTCACCCTCCGAGCAAGCTGAGCCTAAAATCAAACCTTCCCGATGGGCATCTAGAACCGTTCTAGGAATCCGTGGCACTCCTTCAAAGTACTTAGTATTGGACAAAGAAACCAGTTTAAAGATATTTTTTAGACCTACCTGATTCTTGACATAAATCGTCGCATGCTTGATCCGAGCTTTTTTATAAGAGTCTGGACTGATTAGATCAATATTTAACCTAGCCAAATCCTTCACACCATGTTTGTCTGCTACATCCTTGATAAAGATAAAGAGCAAACGACCAGTAGCTTCCGCATCGTAGTTGGCCATGTGGTGGTGCTCCAGAGCCACTCCAAAGCGCTTGGTCAAAGGGCCCAAACCATGACGTTTATACTCAGGATAGAGGTTTCTGGCAAACTCTAGCGTATCAATGACTGGCTGGCTAATCTTAGGCAAACCATGACGCTCATAATTGGCATTCATAAAGCCAACGTCAAAGGTCGCATTGTGGGCGACTAGGACCGTATCCTTGCAGAATTCTTGGAATTCTTGCAAAACTTGTTCCAGTGGTTTAGCATTTTTGACATGATCATCTGTAATTCCAGTCAACTCAGTAGTAAAAGCTGACAAGGGATGCCCAGGATTGATAAATTCATCAAATTCGGCAATAACATTCCCCTTGTACATCTTAGAAGCCGCAACCTGAATCAGGTCATTATAGATAGCTGAAAGTCCTGTCGTTTCCACGTCAAAAACTACATAGGTCGCTTCTGACAAGTCCATCTCCACTTCGTTGTAAACGATAGGAACTCGATCTTCAACAATATTAGCTTCCATTCCATAAATCAGCTGGATTCCCGCTTTCTTGGCTGCCTTATAGCCATGTGGGAAGGACTGGACATTTCCATGGTCGGTGATGGCAACCGCCTTGTGTCCCCACTTAGCAGCTGTCGCAACGATCTCCTCTACCTCTGGCAGAGCATCCATAGTCGACATATTAGTATGAGCATGAAACTCAACCCGACGCTCACCTTCTGGCATTAAATCCTTCCGCTCATAGTGAACAACTTCCTGCACATCCTGCACGTTCATGGTCAAATCGCGTGTAAAGTTATTCATCTCCACATTTCCACGAACACGGAGCCAAGAATTTTTCTTAATGATGTCAAACTTCTGAGCTTCTTCTTCATTCTTAACCCATTTTTGCATAGAGAAACTTGAACTATAGTCCGTCATCTTAAAGTTAATCAAGACACGACCTGTTCTGGTCACTTTATGCTCGACATCAAAGACTACCCCTTCAAAGACCAAACGATTTTCCTCAGTTGTCACATCGATCATCTGGGTAACTTCAGCCTTATCTAATTTTGGCTTAGCTGCAGCCTTTTTCGCTTGAAAATCAAAAGCTGTTTTCTCTTCTACTGGAGGAGGGGCCATTTGTTCTAGTTGTTCCATAGCCCGCAAAGCTTCTTCGTTGGCAGCTTGAACGATCTGCTCATTCTCCGTATGGAAAGCTTCCTCCTGCTCTTGTGTAAGGGCATCATTCTTTTCTATCTGGCAAACAAAAACAGGGAAACCAAATTTCTCAAGTTGCTTTGCTAAGTTAGGAAGATGATTCTTCTTAAAGTGTTCCTTATCAATCGCCTCTGAACCTTCAATAAAGAGTTGATTACCCTCCGCACGAACTTGCAGATTCTGATAAAGAGATTTGAACCCTTGGCTAGCACACGGACCTTCAGAAAAAGCCTCCTTATAGTAGGCCTGCAAGAGTTCATTAGAAAATTCTTGAGAAAGAGCCTTGATTTCAAAAACAGCTTGATTGCCTGTCTTAGAAAATTCCTCACTCAACCCCTTCTTTAACTCTAGAAAAATTTCGATAGGTAAAATTTTAGAAAATACAAAATGAAATTCCCATACCTTACTAATTTTATGAACCACGACACGCTCAATGCTTGCATCAACGAGAGCAGGATCCTGTCTTAGCTGATCAGAGATTCCTAGTTGATTCATTAAAATTTCAAACTTACTTGACATTCATTTTCCTCACATTATTCTCTTACTATTTTACCATAATTAAAGAAAATATATAGCCAGTACCATTTTCCTTGCGATTTAGATGGAAAGGTTTTATCATACTTGTAGTAGATAAAACTATACTGATCCGTAGTCACATATTAAAAAGTGAGATGACATCTCACTTGGCATCTCACTCTTTTTATTCTTAAAATCCATTATGGTCGCTGAGTTCCTTGAACCAGTGGCCTGATTTTTTCAAGCGGCGTTCCTGTGTTTCCAAGTCAAGCTCAACCAGACCATAGCGGTTTTTATAGCTGTTGAGCCATGACCAGCAGTCAATAAAGGTCCAGATTAAGTAACCTTTACAGTTAGCACCATCTTCGATGGCACGATGGAGTTCACGCAGATGACCTTTGACAAAGTCAATACGATAGTCGTCTTGAATCATGCCATTCTCACGGAATTTATCTTCACCTTCAACACCCATGCCATTCTCTGTCAGCATCCATTCGATATTGTCATAATTTTCTTTGATATTTTGGGCAATATCATAAATCCCTTGCTCGTAGATTTCCCAACCACGGTGGGGATTGATCTTACGACCTGGCATGACGTAAGGCTCATAGAAATGTTCAGGCAGAAGCGGGCTGTCAGGATGCTTAGCAAAACGTGGGGCCATGACACGCAAAGGCTGGTAATAGTTGACTCCAAGAAAGTCCACAGTATGTTGACGAATAAGCTCCAACTCCTCAGCTGTATACTCTGGCAGCAAATCATGCTCAGACAAAATTTCCACCAATTCCTCTGGATAAGTCCCCAAGACAGATGGATCTAGGAAAGACTGCGCTTGAAAGAGATCCGCAATACGAGCAGCCTTGACATCCGCTGGATGCTGGCTACGTGGATAAGCTGGCGTCAGGTTGAGGACAATCCCAATCTTAGAATCAGGCAAAATCTCGTGACAAGCCTTCACCGCAAGACTACTAGCCAGTTGCGTATGATAGGCTACCTGAACCGCTGCTTTGGCATCTACCTTATGAGGATAATGGGCATCATAGAAATAGCCAAACTCTACAGGAACGATGGGCTCATTAAAGGTAATCCATTGGTCTACCAAATCACCGTAAGTCTCAAAACAAAAACGAGCATAGTCTTCATAAGCCTTGGTGGTTGCCTTATTTTCCCAACCATCCCCAGCTTCTTGAAGGGCAAAAGGAAGGTCAAAGTGATAGAGATTGACTAAGAGACGAATACCCTTGGCCTTAATAGCCTCAAAAACCTGACGGTAGAAAGTCACCCCTTGCGGATTGACCTCTCCACGGCCCTGTGGGAAAATACGAGACCACTGGATAGAAGTTCGGAAGGCTGTATGCCCAGTCTCTACCAAAAGCTCAATATCCTTTTCCCAGTTCTCATAGAAGGTCGATGTTTTATCAGGTCCAATCCCATTGTAGTAGCGATTGGGTTCCACCTGATACCAATAATCCCAGAGATTATCTCCCTTGCCATCACCTGGCACTCGTCCTTCTGTCTGTGGTCCAGAAGTGGAGGAACCCCAAACAAAATCCTTTGGAAATTTTAGCATACTTATACCTCTTCGTTTACTCATTTTCCCCATTATATAGAAAAAACAAGGTAAAAACTAGTTACATTTTTGCCTTGTTTTTCTTCTGATTATAGTTTTTATTTCTTGCTGAGGATTTCAAGCGTTTCAAGCAAGTTGTCTGCGTGAACTTCGATTGTGTCACCAGTCGCCTTGATCTTAACTTCTACGATACCATCAGCTGCTTTCTTTCCTACAGTGATACGGATTGGAAGACCAATCAAGTCGCTATCGCTGAATTTAACCCCGACACGTTCGTTACGGTCATCTGTCAAGACTTCGTAACCAGCGTCCATCAAGTTGACTTCCAATTTTTCTGTCAAGGCTTGCGCTTCTTCATCTTTAACATTGACAGTAATCAAATGCACATCAAATGGCGCCAATTCTTTAGGGAAGTTAACTCCCCAAGCGTAACGGTATTCACCTTTTGGTGTTTTATTGACAAAGAGGCGAGCGTGTTGCTCCATAACTGCTGAGAGGAGACGACTAACACCGATACCGTAGCAACCCATGATGATTGGGATCGCACGACCATTTTCGTCCAAGACATCCGCACCCATACTTGCTGAGTAGCGAGTGCCGAGTTTGAAGATGTGACCAATCTCGATACCACGGGCAAAGTTAAGGACACCTTGTCCGTCTGGAGAGATTTCACCCTCACGCACTTCGCGGATATCCACATACTCAGCAGTGAAATCGCGCCCTGGGTTCACACCCGTCAAGTGGTAGCCATCTTGGTTGGCACCAGCAACAGCATTGCGAACATCTTGCACCTTACGGTCTGCAATGATTTTGACATTTTCTGGCAAAGCAACTGGACCAAGCGAACCAAAGCCTGCTGGGACGGCACTTGCGACTTCTTCCTCGCTAGCCACATCAAAGAAATCTGCTCCCAAATGGTTCTTCAACTTGACTTCGTTGAGTTGGTCATTTCCAACTAGAAGGGCTGCAACAAGCTCACCATCTGCCATGTAGAAGAGGGTTTTGATCGTTTGTTCTTCTGGCACGTTAAGGAAGGCTGCGACTTCATCGATGGATTTAACACCTGGAGTTTCCACTCGAGTCACTTCTTCTTCCGCAACGACACGGTTGCTTAGTTTATACTCGTTTGTTGCCATTTCTAAGTTAGCTGCATAGCTAGACTCACTTGAGTAGGCAATAGTGTCTTCACCAGAAACCATCCATTTAAGCAATTCTGCCTTGATTTCTTCTTGTACTGCTGCAGGAATTTCATCAAATGAGGCAACTGACTTGTCCAAAACAACCCAGCGGTCGAGGTCTGTACGGGCTGGTGTAATGGCCATAAATTCTTGGCTGTCCTTACCACCCATAGCTCCACCGTCACCGATGATGGCCTTGAAGTCCAAGCCACTGCGAGTGAAGATGCGTTCATAGGCTGCCTTGTATTCATCATAGGTCACATCCAAACTATCGTAATTAGCATGGAAACTATATCCGTCTTTCATGATGAATTCACGCGTACGGAGAAGACCGTTACGTGGGCGTTTTTCATCACGGTACTTAGGTTGGATTTGGTAAAGGTTGAGTGGCAACTGCTTGTAAGATTTCACAGAGTCACGAACAATAGCTGTAAAAGTTTCTTCGTGTGTCGGACCTAGGATAAAGTCCGACTTTTCACGATTTTTCAGTTTATAAAGGTCTTCACCATAGGTTTCATAACGACCTGATTCACGCCAAAGATCGGCACTAAGAAGGGCCGGAGCTAGCATTTCCACCGCACCAATCTTATCAAATTCTTGGCGCATGATGTTCTTAGCCTTTTCAATCACACGGTTAGCAAGTGGCAGGTAAGAATAAACACCGGCAGAAACTTGACGAACATAACCAGCACGCAACATAAGGGCGTGGCTGATAACTTGAGCATCACTTGGCATTTCGCGAAGCGTAGGGATTAGCATTTTACTTTGTTTCATAATATTCCTCGATTATCTAAAAGAAGAGTCGCATAATGTCATTCCAGGTCACAGCTAGCATCAAGACAACCATGATAACTACACCAGCCATGGTGACATAGGTTTCAATTTCTTGTTTAAGGGGTTTACGGCGGATAGCCTCTAGGATATTGAGCACAATCTTTCCACCATCCAAAGCCGGGATCGGAATCAAGTTAAAAATCCCGATATTGATGGAAATCATAGCTAGGAAATAGAGGACATTCTCAATTCCATTTTTGGCAGCATCGCTACTTGCCTTAAAGATGGCAACGGGGCCACCGAGTTTGTTCAAGTCAGGATGGAAAATCAAGTTTTTCAGAGCCGAAAGGATACGGAGCCCTGAGTCAGCAGCAGTTGTAAATCCACCAACAAACATGGATAGAAAGTCTGACTTGACTCCCGGTTGAACCCCAAGAATATAACGTCCTTGATTCTCTTCTGGAGTCACCGTGACTTGTTTTTCGCTACCATTTTCAGAAATGGTCACATCCAAGGTCGGGGCTGTCTTATCCTTGGTATCAGTTTCCACAGCCTGAATCAAGTCTTGCCAATTCTTAACTTCATGCGAGCCGACCTTGGTGATTTGAGCTGTCTCAGCTATGCCCACCTTAGCCAAAGCTCCCTCTGGCATGACATGAAAGAGATTAGTCTGAGTGTCTCTAACACCACCCTGCAAAAAGATCAGGATCCAAAAAACAACGACTCCTAAGATAAAGTTATTCATAGGACCTGCAAAGTTGGTGATGAGCTTGCCCCAGATAGAAGCATTTTGATACTGTACATCCAGAGGAGCGATGCGTACTTCGGTTCCATCTGCCTCAACAACTGTTGCATCGTGATCCACTGCAAAGGTCTTTTCTTCTTCCAAGACCAAGCCTTTAATGAAGAGCTTGTCTTCAAAGTCAAACTGGGTTACCTGCATAGGGAGAGCTGTTTGATCCAGTTTCTTCCCAGATAGATTGATCCGTTTGACCTTACCATCCTCGGCAAGTGTTAAACTGACCGGGGTTCCTGTCTTGATCTCCGTCGCATCATCACTCCAACCAGCCATACGAACATACCCTCCTAAAGGAAGGATCCGAATGGTATAAGCAGTGCCATCCTTACCGATATGGGCAAAAATCTTGGGGCCCATACCAATAGCAAATTCACGAACTAAAATGCCTGATTTCTTGGCAAAATAAAAATGTCCAAACTCATGCACCACCACGATAATCCCAAAAACTAGGATAAAGGTTAGCAATCCAATCATTCAATATTCCTTTCTTTAGAAGAGGCCAAACAAGTGCATGATAGGAAAGACAACTAGCATACTGTCAAAACGATCCAACACACCGCCATGTCCAGGGATAAATTTCCCAGAATCCTTGACACCGAAATGGCGTTTCATAGCACTCTCAATCAAGTCACCAAACTGACCTGCCACACTGAAGAAGACGGCAAAGAGGCCCATTCTATAAATCCCATAAGGGAGAGCAACTGTGCTGTCTACAAGCATGAAGATTGCTGTTACCAGTACCGCACCTAGAATACCGCCGATAAAGCCCTCAATGCTCTTATTGGGAGAAACTCTTGGCGCTAACTTATGCTTGCCAAAATTCATCCCTATTAGGTAAGCTGCGCTATCAGTCGCCCAGACGATAAAGAGAGCCAGAAGTACCTTGTCAAAACCTGCCACCCGAGCATCTAGTAAGGCGTTAAAGCCAAAACCAACATAAAAGCTCATCGCAATCGGGAAAACTGCATCTTCAATCGTATAGCTTTTACTGAAAACGGTCGTCCCTAGCATTATTGTAATCAGAACACTATAGGCAACCACATTCCCATCAACAGGCAAAAAAGTTAGATAATTTTCTAAGGGGATTGTGAGGGCAAAGGTCGCAAAGAGGGTCAAGGCGCCCTCGATGGTCATGGTCTTTAGCCCCTTCATCTGCAAGAGTTCATGGACAGCCAGCATCGCTAACAAACCAATCCCTATCTGCAACAAGAGTCCCCCCACAAATAAGACTGGAAGGAAAATAGCCAGGGCCAATACCGCAAACAATGTTCTCTTTTGTAAATCCTTGGTCATATCTTCTCCTAAACTCCTCCAAATCGGCGATTCCGACGATTATAGGCTGTAATGGCCTCCTTCAAAGAGGCTTCATCAAAATCGGGCCACAAGGTATCCGTAAAGTAAAGCTCGCTATAGGCTGCTTGCCATGGCAAGAAATTACTCAAACGTAACTCACCACTCGTACGGATAATCAAATCAGGATCTCGCAAATCCTTTGGCAGGCGTTGTGTGAAAAGATAATCCCCTATCATATCTTCTGTAATATCACCAGGATTGATTTTGGCATCTAGAACTTCCTGAGCCAAGCTCTTAAAAGCCTGCGTAATTTCAGCACGACCACCATAGTTAAGCGCAAAATTGAGAATCAAGCCTGTATTGTTCTTGGTCAATCCCTCTGCTTTTTTCAAAGATTCAAAAGTCGGCTTAGGCAGGCGGTCTGTCTCCCCAATCATCTGAATCTTAACATTATTTGCATGTAATTCAGGGACGTAGTTATCATAAAACTCGACTGGCAAGTTCATGATAAACTTGACTTCTTGATCTGGGCGTGTCCAATTTTCCGTTGAAAAGGCATAGACTGTGATGACCTTAACTCCCATCTTATTAGCTGCCTTGGTCACCTTTTGGAGGGCTTCCATCCCTGCCTTATGACCAAAAACCCGTGGTTGCATCCGTTTTTTAGCCCAGCGACCATTTCCATCCATGATGATGCCAATGTGAGCAGGAACCTGTGTTGGAACCTCAACTTCTACAGCTTTATCTTTCTTAAAAAATCCAAACATGATCTTATTCCTATTCAAAAATCTATCGTTTCATTATACCATATTTCCCTCTATTCTTCTATTGCTAAGTTACTGCCCCTGCTTACAGATAGACAAAAATAAGCCGCCTGATTGGGCGACTTTATTTTATAGGGAGATTATTATGAAAAAGTTTTAGGAGTTTAAGTTAAGTTTCTCTTAACTTATGAACTTAGTATACACCTCCTAGCTTAAATTTTTCTTAAGTTTTTTGAGAAATGAAGAATCTAAAATAAGATTGCCCACTTGAGTGTACGAAAAGTACCTCAAATCATCTCAAATAGCCAATCTAAGTCTAAAACCTAGCTTTTTCTGAAAGTCATTTCAAGCTGACACCTTTTTCCATAGTTTATAGATTGAAACTTTGCCTCATAAGTTACTTTCATAATGCACTCATCTATCAAATCATATATTCTACACTATAGCTAGCATCTGATAAGATACGAGCCAAGAACTGCTTGGTTCGTTCTTCCTGAGGACGACTAAAGAAATCGTGGGGATTATTCTCCTCTACGATACGGCCTCCATCCATGAAAATAACGTGGTTAGCGACATCTCTAGCAAATCCCATCTCATGTGTGACGACCACCATGGTCACACCTTCTCCCGCCAACTGTTTCAGAACATCCAAAACATCTCCAACCAACTCAGGGTCTAGTGCTGATGTTGGTTCATCTAGCAAAATGACCTCGGGCTTGACAGCAATAGCACGCGCAATTCCTATTCGTTGTTGTTGTCCTCCAGATAGTTGTGAAGGGTAGTAGTCTTTGTAGGCCAGTAAACCAACTTTTTCCAAGGCAGATTCTGCACGTTTGAGCGCTTCTTCCTTGGGAACTTTACGAGCGACGACTAGACCTTCTAGAATATTTTCCAGAGCAGTTTTATTTGCAAAGAGATTGTAGTGTTGGAAAACAAAGGCTGTTTTTTGGCGAATTTCTAGAATATCTTTCTTGCTTAATTTGGCTAAGTCATAGGTCTTTCCTGCCAAGGTCAAACGGCCACTGTCCGCTTTTTCTAAGTGGTTGAGACAACGGAGAAAGGTCGTTTTCCCTGAACCTGATGGTCCTAAAATAACGACGACATCCCCTTGGTTGACCTGGAGATTGACATCCTCTAGTACCTGCCTCTCACCAAATGTTTTTGCGATATGTTCTACTTGTAACATCCTGTCCTCCTATACAAAACGCGCGCTAGATGCTTTTGCTCTCTTTTCTTTTTTCACATAGCCTTTCTCCAGTAGGGAGAAGCCCCACTGAATCAAACCACAGATCAAAATATACTGCAAAAAGATCACAAAATAAGACTCAAAATACTGGTAACCGTAGGACGCTTCCACACGGGCAATAGCGGTGATATCCTTGATAGTCATAACAAAGACTAGGGAAGTCCCTTTGACGATATTGATTACCAGATTGGCCAAGTTAGGCAAGGCTGAGCGCAGGGCTTGAGGAAAAACGATCCTTAGATAGGCCTGGGTCGTAGTCAGCCCAATCGCATGCGCCGCCTCTAATTGTCCCTTGTCCACCGTCAAGATAGCTGAACGCAAAATCTCCGACAAACTCCCAACCGTCATCAGACTATAAATGATAAAGGCATAGTAGAGAGGATCAAGCTTGAAAATATCAAAGTCACTTCCTATACTTTTGAAAAATTGATTCAGCAGACTTGGAAACAAACTATAAAAGAAGAGAATCAATAAAATCGGAGGAGTCGCTCGGATAAAAGCCAGATAGACTAGAGAAAAACTTCTAACCCCTCGAACCTTGTAAATCTGCCCCAAGGCTAAAAATAGAGCAGGTAAAAAGCTTAAGACCATAGCCACAATCATAATGGCCAAGGTGATTGGCACACCTTTTAAGGTCTCCAGAAAGGTCTTTACAATATAGTCTATGTCCATTTCTTACCTCCCTTTTGTTTCCAAAGACTTCTCAAGCAAACGACTCAAGCTAGAAATAACTAAGGCAATCCCCCAATAAAGAAGCGCAACTGCCGTATAGGTTTCCAGAGAGTAGTTCCCTAAATTGCGACTAATCAAGAGATTGCCTGCCCCCATAACATCAACGAAACCAATCGTATAAGCCAAGGCAGCATCCCGCATCAGATTGAGAATAGCGGTTGTTATATTGGGAAGAGCAACTTGAAAAGCTTGGGGAAAAATGATTCTCCAAAAGGTCTGACTTGGAGTCAAACCAATACTAAGCCCGGCCTCTGTCTGCCCCTTTGGAATAGCTTGATAGGCCGCCTTGAAAACCTCAGCAACGATAGCCGCAAACAAGAGAATCATCGTCAAGAGAACAAAAATAGTTTTAGACCAGTTGTTGATATCCAAACCCAGCCACCATTTCAGAAATTCTGGCAAGCCATAAAAGACTAGAAAAAGCAAGACAATCGGCGGTGTACAACGAAGGGTAAAGATATAACCTTTGGAAATTGCTGCAAAACTCTTGTCTTCTCCTACTTGCGCCCAGGCCAAGAGTCCTCCAAAAAGGGAACCAAGAAGAGTGGTAAAAAAGAGAATGGACAAGGTCATAGGAAGTGCCTGCAATAAGGTCGGCAAAAACTGAAAGACCTTGGAAAAATCATAAGAAACCATGCAAAACCCTTTCTAGTCTTGGAATTTCTGGTCTAGTCTTTGTCTACGTAACTAAAGACATCTTCTTTGAAATATTGCTGAGATAGCTTAGCAAGCGTGCCATCTTCTTTCAACTCTTTGATTGCTTTTTCATATTCTTTAGCAAATTTCTCACCCTTTTCATCACGGTGAATCAAGGGATAAGTTGGAATGCCCTTGTATGGGAACCAGCTGAGTTTGTCCGCATATTGGTGGTAAGGGCCATCTTCTGCGGTAACTGCTTTTTCAAAGGACAGTTTGATATCAAAGAAGGCATCATAACGTCCTTCTAAGACCCAGGCATAGGCATCTGCCACCTTAAAAGATTCCGCTGCTGTTAGCTCAATCGGTGCGTCCTGATGTTTTTCATTGTAGCTGGTGATAACATTCCATTGAGCATTCTGTGGAGAGATAGGAACCAATTTCCCTTTATTCTTGGCAAAGTCATCAATGGTTTTGTATTTCTGTTCGTCTTCTTTTCTGACAGTAAATCCGATAATACTTGCTCCGACTGGTTCAGATGGAATGACAAACTTTTTAGCTCGTTCATCTGTGTACCAAGCTCCCTTGGTTCCGATGTCATACTTGCCTGATTCCAGACCGATCAAGAGGTCATCATCACTGGTACCCGTATATTCAAATTGATAGTTTGCCAACTTCTCATCAACAGCCTTCAAAACAGCTACTTCATAACCATCTGACTCCCCTTTTTCATTGACAAAGTCATAAGGTACGTAGTTTTGTGTATGGGCAACCTTCAAGGTTATGACCTCACCAGATGAGGCTGTTTCCCCCTCCTTGGCTGGAGCGCCAGCTAAACTTCTCCCGATAATCGTTGCCCCAATTACTGCAACAACTGCTACACCACCGATAATCCATGCTTTTTTACTCATCTTTTTCTCCTTCAGTTTTCAAGCGCTTCTCTGACCCACTGGATACGTTCAACTGCGATATCACTTGGAATGGTACAATCTGCCCCAAGTACCAAGCACTGTTTCCCAGTTTCTGCAACTAGTTTCTTTGCCTCAGCCTGAACGGCATCCTTGCTGCCAGTATACAGTAAGCCCGTCTTGCCATTTTCGAATCCTCCAAGAACCGTACGTCCCTTGAAAATCTCACGACCTTCCTTGAGAGCGATTCCCTCTGGTCCTACAGCCCAATTAAAGACTTGGGCAGGATAGTCTGCAAAAAGGTGAATATCATTTCGCGCTCCCTCGTAGCCACAGATATGAAGAACTGTGACACCACCAACAGCACTAGCCGCTTCTAGAATAGTTATCTCGCTAGGTGCAATGACGGCTTGATAATCTGTTGCCGACACTCGTTGATCTTGGATACTCTGCACGCTGAGGTAGATTCCATCAGCACCAGCCTCTTC
Source organism: Streptococcus oralis subsp. dentisani (assembly GCF_007475365.1). Classification (NCBI taxonomy): domain Bacteria; kingdom Bacillati; phylum Bacillota; class Bacilli; order Lactobacillales; family Streptococcaceae; genus Streptococcus; species Streptococcus oralis. Next base: position 1,231,505 of record NZ_CP034442.1, read on the forward strand.
GATGACAGATCGACTGAGACTCGCAATATCCTCTGCAATCACATCCAACACCTTTTTAAGGGCTTCAGGATCTTCCACCAGAAAGTCTGCAATAAGGTCATCCCCGCCAGACACTTCCCCAAGCAGCCACTTGAGATAGGTCACAGGAGCAAAAATATTGTAAATCGCAACGATATCTTCTGTAAACTCTTGCTTAATTTTCTTAACCAAGTCCACCTGCTCTTTTATCCAAGCGTGCTCTGGTCCGAGTGGTTGAATGGTCGCCAATTCTTGAAGTGATTTTCCTTTGGCAATCGCTGGATTTGGATAAGCAAAGTAGCCATCGCTCATGAGTTTGATAAAGTCCGGCTGAACTTCTCGGATAAAGCGCTTATGGCCCTCGATATTCTTCTCGATAATGACTGGATTTGAGAAACCGTGTAGCCATTCGTCTTCGGATGTGAAATGGTGCCAAAAGCCAACTGGCACACGTTCAACCTTTTCACCTCTAAATGCTTTTAAAACCCATTCTTTTTTTTCTGACATTCTTATTCTCCATTTCTTACTTTTTCAACTAATAAACTGCTTGCGATATCATTCGAGCGTAGAAAGGGGAGACTGGACTTGGAAAAATCCTGAACTCCACGACATCTCTCTCCATTTTTGCAGTACCCATTTTTTACGACGCTTATGGCAACCAAGGCCAGCAAACCGACAACTGCAATGAAGATGCCCCATCTTTTACTTTTCATAGCTCCTCCTTTTAGAGAACAGCTGCCTGCCGAATCCAGTCCAACCTCTCTAAGTCAAAGTCATCTGGAACAGTACAGTCAGCTCCCAGAAGAACGCCTTTACTACCAGCTTCAGCCAGCAACCGCCTTGTTTCATTTTGCAATTCCGCCTTGGAACCTTGATAAAGCAAGCTTTTCTTGCCATTTTCAAATCCACCTAAAACGGCCTTGCCTGGGAACAACTCCTGACCCTGTGTCAAACTAACATACTCATGGTGGGTCGCCCAGTTGACCACTTGAGCTGGATAATCCTTAAATATCGTCACATCATTACTCGCACCTTCAAAACCACAGATATGGAGGATATTGGTCCCACCAACCTGATTAGCCGCCTTTAAAACTGCTATATTGCTCGGTTCGATATAGGTTTGGTAGAGTGCTGGTGTGATGCGCTCATCTTGAATTTCCTGGGTGCTGAGGTAAATCCCATCGACACCGCCTTGCTGGATGATTTTCTGAGTTAGGATAGCAATATCTCTTGCAATAACATCTAGAATCGCTCTGAATTGCTCAGGATTTTCAAGCAATAGGTCGGCTACTTCCTTATCTCCCCGTGAAGTTTCTGTACGGAACCAGCGCTTGAGGTAGGAGATCGGTGAAAAGATATTGTAGAAAGAAGCAATCTCTTCGGTAAAGGTCTCTCGAATCGCTTGTACCACTTCCACCTGTTGCTGAATCCATGGGTGTTCCTCACCAATCGACTCAATAGAAGTCAACTCCTGAATGCTTGCAATCTTAGGACTATAGACATTACTTGGATAAAGGAAAAAACCGTCGCTCATAATTTTGACAAAATCAGGACGAATCCTTTCCACATAGTTGCGATGCCCATCAACACTTTTTTGAAAGATACGTGGATTATTTAATCCCTGCCCCTTTTCTTCGAGTGTTACAAAATGAAACCAAAATCCCACAGGAACTCTTTCCACTTCATCGCCTCGAATCGCTCTAAAGACTAAATCTCTTTTGCTTGCCATACCTTTCTCCTTCCATTTGGATTGAAACCATCTTACCACTCCTTTTCCCCTTTTCCCAATATATATTGACTATTGACTTGATTGGGAATTTTTATATCTATAAAGAAAAACACCTTAGAAATCCCTTTAAATCAGGTTTTCTAAGGTGTTTATACTCATTGTTTTCAAATGATGTTCTCTACGATATGAAATTTTTATAAGCTTGATAAGAATTATTTATACTCAGTCTTATTCCACAGTTACTGACTTGGCAAGGTTACGTGGTTTGTCCACATCAAGGCCACGGTGGAGTGTTGCAAAGTAAGCGACTAATTGCGTTGGCACGACCATTGAGATTGGTGAAAGGTAAGGATGGACGGTCGTCAGAACGATATCGTCTGTCTCTTTAGCAACATTTTCTTCTGCGATAGTAAGAACCTTGGCACCACGGGCTGCGACCTCTTGGATATTTCCACGAGTGTGGTTAGCAAGGACTGGATCTGACAAGAGGGCCAAGACAGGCGTTCCTTCTTCAATCAAGGCAATCGTTCCATGCTTGAGTTCTCCTGCCGCAAAGCCTTCACACTGGATGTAAGAAATCTCTTTAAGCTTAAGACTCGCTTCCATAGCTACGTAGTAGTCTTGACCACGTCCGATATAAAAGGCGTTGCGAGTTGTTTCAAGAAGCTCACGAACCTTGGCATCAATGGTTTCTTTCTCAGAAAGAGTTGATTCGATAGACTGAGCCACGATAGACAACTCACGAATCAGATCAAAGGCTTGTGCTTTAGCATTGCCATTTGCTTCACCGACTGCTTTTGCAAGGAAGGCAAGAGCTGCAATTTGCGCTGTATAAGCCTTGGTTGATGCCACAGCAATTTCAGGACCCGCGTGAAGGAGCATGGTATGGTTGGCTTCGCGTGAAAGGGTTGAACCTGGCACGTTTGTCACTGTCAAGCTTGGGATGCCTAACTCATTGGCCTTGACCAAAACTTGACGGCTGTCAGCTGTTTCACCAGACTGGCTGATAAAGATAAAGAGTGGTTTTTGGCTGAGAAGTGGCATACCATAGCCCCACTCAGATGAGATTCCAAGTTCCACTGGCGTATCCGTCAATTCTTCCAACATCTTCTTAGAAGCAAATCCTGCATGGTAAGAAGTTCCAGCCGCAAGGATGTAGATGCGGTCAGCGTCTTGAACAGCCTTGATGATAGCTGGATCAACCACTACTTGACCCGCCTCATCTGTGTAGGCTTGGATGAGTTTACGCATAACTGTTGGTTGCTCGTCAATTTCCTTGAGCATGTAGTAAGGATAAGTTCCCTTACCGATATCTGACAAGTCTAGCTCGGCAGTATAGCTAGCACGCTCACGGCGATTGCCATCATAGTCTTGAACTTCGACGCTATCAGCCTTGACGATTACCAACTCTTGGTCATGGATTTCCATGTATTGGTTGGTTTCACGAATCATAGCCATAGCATCTGAGCAGACCATGTTATAGCCTTCCCCAAGACCAATCAAAAGTGGTGATTTATTTTTCGCCACATAGATAACATCTGGATTTTCAGAGTCAATCAAGGCAAAGGCATAAGAACCACGAATGATGTGAAGGGCTTTTTTGAAGGCTTCAAGAACTGAGAAACCATCTTCTTCAACAAATTTACCAATCAAGTGAACGGCGATTTCCGTATCTGTTTGCCCCTTGAAGTGGTGACCTGCAAGGTATTCTTCCTTGATCTCAAGGTAGTTTTCAATCACCCCATTGTGTACCAAGACAAAACGTCCTGTCTCAGAGCGATGTGGGTGAGCATTGTCCTCAGTTGGTTTCCCGTGAGTCGCCCAACGCGTATGTCCGATACCAGTCGTTCCCTCAACACCAGCTGTCTTAGCAGACAATTCAGCGATACGACCGACAGCTTTGACTAGATGATTTTCAGCACCACCTAGAACAAAAATCCCCGCAGAATCATAGCCACGGTATTCAAGCTTTTCAAGTCCTTGAATCAAAATATCAGTTGCATTTGTGTTTCCAACAACACCGACAATTCCACACATAGTATATACGACACAGACCAGCTGTGCTTTCCCCTTAAATTGGTATAGTCTGATTTTCCTTTTACAGAACCAGCAAAGACAGTATATACTTGTTTTTCTCGCTTGTCAAGTATAAAAATTGGTATAGTTTTTTAAAATGCCATCAGAGCAAGATCTCACTTGAGAACTGACAAGTAGGATTCGATTACTTATAATAGAGAGAGGAGGTAGTTACCATGTGGTTTTTCTTCGCACTTTTATCTGCTGTTTTTGCAGCCTTAACTTCTATTTTAGCCAAGATTGGGATTGAGGGAGTTCCGTCCAATCTAGCAACAGCCATTCGTACGGTCGTCGTCATCCTTATGGCTTGGGCTATGGTTTTCTTGACCAATAGTCAGACTGAGCTTGTCAACATCAGTAGAAAAAGTTGGCTCTTTCTCATCCTGTCTGGTTTGGCAACAGGCGCCTCCTGGCTCTGCTACTACAAGGCCTTGCAGATGGGCAATGCGACTGAGGTATCTGCTGTCGATAAGTTTAGTCTCGTCATTACACTCGTTTTAGCCTTTTTCTTTCTACAAGATGTCCTGACGTTTAAAACAATCATTGGTTGTATACTGATTACGATTGGGACCCTGGTGATGATTTTGTAATCATCTCCCCCTCCATATATGACCTCCCCAAAAAAGCTAGATAGTTTTGGGGGTATTTTCTTACGTCTAAATTTATAGGTAGAGGGAATCAGCTTCAAGCGTCTAGCAAAAAGGAGAGAACCAAATTGGTTCCCTCCAAGATGTGGTTTTTCATCACCTCACTACACAGTTGACAAAAAACTAATTATCTCAGGCAGCTAACTTCGACTTGAAATTTTGCCTTTCCAAATCTGAATGTGGTAAACTGATGACCGACTTTTGACTAATCTAAGAGCATCATGGAATCAATAAACAATTTCTTTGTGAAATAACCATTTTTAATTAAGTAAGCTGTATATTTTGCTCTTGTGACCATTTGATCATACTCTTCTTCCGTACATTCCTGAACCACGCGGCTAGCTTCTTCCAAACTAGATACGACAAAGCCCAAACCTTTCTCACGGATATAGTCCACATTAGAAAGATAGTCTGGCACAACCACAGGAATACCTGCGGCCAGATAAGTTGTCAACTTATAAGAAACATTTTCTTTGTAGTAGTCACGCTCTTCCGCAGGATTTTCAGAATTTCCCCATACTAGGCCAAAGCCTCCTCCTTTAGACAACTCCAACAATAATTCCTGCTGAGTTCGCCACCCCTCAAGATGGACTTTGGAATAATCTACTCCCTCTGCTCTCGTAGCATAAACATGAAGAGGGGTACTGTGTTTCCAGTCAACAATATGTGGAAAACGAGATGGGTCTCCTGAGAAGATTAATTTTTTCTCAAATTTTGGAGTATAGAGTTCCAAACCATGGGGAAGATCCCAGAGTGTTTGAACAACGTAGTTCTTGACGGTTAATCCTTCTGAAACGAGTTTCTGGTACATTTGTTCGGATGGTACTACCACCACATCACACTTGTTGTACATGTCAATGTGGGCCTTCATAAGATAATAATTGCTCTCAAACATTAGTGGCTGAACATCATGGATAAACATCACCATTTTTACATGAGAAAGCTTTAACTTTTCTACCAAGTGATTGTCCCATTCAACACTATTCCATGAAGGAGATTGGAAAAAAACGACATCTCCATAAGATACCCCCGCGACAATTCCATCCATCCGCGAGTTCAGTTCTTCCCACGGTTCATGGCTTGCATCATAAAAATATATCCCCAGTTCGTTAACTCCAAAGTCTCGAACAATTTTCATGACATTGTTCTGCGCCATCAAGGCAACACTCGTTGATGCTTGCCCAAATAAATTTGTGAAATGTACTTTCATTGTTTTCTAAATCCTCGTCTCAGTAATTTCTCTAAACATTGTATCATAATTTACGACTTTTCAAAAGCGTTTACATGCCAATTTTCAAGCTCAAGTTAGTTACTTGGGATAATTTTCCAGGAGTCTTATCTTCCAAGAACAATAAGGATAGCCTTAATAGACGTTTTTCTCACTCAATCTCACAAATTCGGTATCTTTGTTAGCTATGATAGATTGAATGAGTTGTTCCTGTTGAGTATATAATTTTTTGCATCTTTAGATTTCTCTGCTCATCTTGTGATGATTACAAACTCACATATAGAATTCTTATGCGATCAAGTCACCAACTTCTTTTCAGAGATTCGAGAAAGTGAGATTTTTCCATTTTTCTTGCCAATTTTTCTTGGATAAGCGTTCTTGATAGAGCTTCATTCGGTCTTCATTATCTAAGAAGTGAGGAGTCGGGTGAACTTGAAACTTTAAAATATCCTCGAGTCCATAGGGCACGAAGAGCTCTAAAGTTGCATCAGCATGCAAGCGAAGTCCTACCGCCGTACAGCGCTCGGGATACTTAACCATCGCATCACAGGAGCTGATATAGGGCGCCGTGTGGGGACTGTGCAGATGCATATAGACCTGATTTTTCAACTCCCACTGATACTGGGGGAAATCTTCTCTCAGCTTGTTCTCTAGGGATACTGTTTCCTCATAAGAAACATCTGGATCAAAGAAAATCACATCCACATCCGTTTCACGGTCAAAAGGGGATTTGTCTGACAAGAGATTCCAAATAAAATTCCTGACAGAACCTGCTGCTAACCACGAGTCTTTCAAGCCAAGGTTACGGATGATGGTTAAGATTTTCATCAAATCTGGATTTTCTCTGAAAGCCTCTAGAATTTCGTGCTCATTTTTCACTGTATTCATAACCTAAATGCTCATATGCTTTAGCTGTTGCAACCCGTCCAGACCGTGTCCGCATGATAAATCCTTTTTGGATCAGGTAGGGTTCGTACATGTCTTCGACCGTCTCACGCTCCTCGGCAATATTAACAGAGAGGGTTCCTAGACCGACAGGACCACCACCGTACATCTCAATCATGGTACGAAGGATTTTTTGGTCCACATAGTCCAAACCTTCATGGTCAACATCTAGCATGGTCAAGGCCTTATCCGTAATCACATCATCAATCAAGCCATCACCCATAATCTGTGCAAAGTCGCGCACGCGCTTAAGGAGACGATTGGCGATACGAGGAGTTCCTCGACTGCGTAAGGCCAGCTCAGCGGCTGCCTCATGGGTGATTTCCATCTCAAAAATATCTGCCGTTCGCTCGACAATTTCTGTCAAGTCAGCATGGGCATAGTATTCCATATGACCTGTAATCCCAAAACGTGCCCGTAGAGGATTTGAAAGCATCCCCGCCCTTGTCGTTGCACCAATCAAGGTAAAAGGTGGCAAGTCCAAATGGACACTGCGACTGCCCTCACCAGCCCCAATCATGATGTCAATGTAAAAATCCTCCATAGCACTATAAAGCACCTCTTCCACCGACATAGGCAGGCGATGAATCTCGTCAATAAAAAGGACGTCTCCAGGTTCCAAATCATTCAAAATCGCTACCAGATCACCCGCTTTTTCAATGACAGGGCCAGACGTTTGCTTGAGATTGACTCCTAGTTCATTAGCAATGACAAAGGCCATGGTCGTTTTCCCCAAACCTGGAGGCCCAAATAAGAGCACATGGTCCAGCGCTTCATCCCGCATTTTAGCAGCTTCGATAAAGATTTGCAGCTGATCCTTGACCTTATCCTGACCGATATATTCACGTAAATACTGAGGACGGAGGGTACGTTCTACTAACTCCTCATCCCCCATTATCTCATTATCTAAAATTCTATTCATGTTTCCATTATATCAAAAATCCAAGCTACAAACAAAAAAGCCACCTGATTGGGTGGCCTCTTTAGGGAGATTATTATGAAAAAGAAAGGATTAGGATTTCATTAAATAAAGTTAGGAGGTCCTTATTTAATAACTATATAATACACAAGGAGACTTAAAATTCCCTTAATTTTCAAATCGATCATTAACAATTTTCTTTAACAGCTGTTTGACCTGCAATACGTCCAAAAGTAAAGATATCCGTAAGCGAATTTCCTCCTAGACGGTTACCTGCATGGAGTCCACCTGCGACTTCTCCGGCAGCATACAAACCAGGGATAATCTGACCGTTTTCATTCAAAACGTGTGTTGAAGTATCAATCTTGAGTCCACCCATTGTATGGTGAACGGCTGGTTTTCTCGGTGTTGCGTAAAATGGCGCAACCTCACACTTGAGATCAAAACTACCTTTATTAAATTCAGGGTCAAATCCTGCATCAACATAAGAATTGTACTTCTTGATTGTATCTGCTAACACCTGTGGATCCATACCAATCTGAACAGCCAACTCTTCTATCGTATCTGCACGGTAGAGAGTGCCTGCTTTGACTTGGGCATCGATTTTTTCTTGGCTAGTGTTGTAGGCAGTTTCCTTGATACGTTCATCTGCGATTAGATAGAACAAGCCTCCATTATCAATCGCCGCTTGAGATAGCTTGTCTCGGCTACCGTACTCATCTACAAAGCGCTTCCCTTGAGTATTTACCATGATGAAGTTTGCTGGAGGAACTTGAAGTCCTGAGAAGAGGGCACCTGTTACTGGATCGGATACTGGCATCATTTGACTAAAGCCCATACCCACCAAATCTGCACCTACACTTTGCCCTAAAAGAATACCATCTCCTGTTACAGCTGGTGTATTAGATGTAGCAATATCATCTGCAATTTCAGTCCAGTAGGTATTGTATTTTTGTAGCATCTTTGTATTGGCACCAAATCCTCCAGAAGCTAGAACAACAGCATCTGCATTGACAATGATAGTTTGACCGTTTCGACCTTCTGCTCTGACACCCTTGACAGCCCCGTCTTTTACAAGCAATTCTTTAACTGGAGAATCTGTCAAAATCGTGCCCCCATTTTCTAGAACATATTTTTGTAGGACGGATATAAAGGCATACCCCATTGGTTGAACCGGCTTATGGCCACGACGCCAAAGGGCTCCAACTGGCATTGTCACTTCGCTACGAACAAATTCAACGCCGATGTCTTCCAACCAGCGAACAGACTCTAGGGCTCGTTCGGTTAAAACAGATACTAAATCATACTGGCCATGAATTTCATTTCCTTGTAAATCTTTTCGTTTCCCACCGATATAGGTTTGGATACGGTAAAGTAGGGTAGAGTCAAACAAATAGCTCGGGTCCTGCAAATACTGCTCAACCTCAACTTTCAAGGATCTAAAGTCCTCTAGATATTCTGGGTCAATCGTTGATTCATCTGTCGCAATCAATTCTTGAAGCGTATGTGCCTCACCTGGATGAGCTGCGAAAGTTCCTTGCCATGCTGGATCTGGTGCATTCATTGGACCACCTGCACGAACAGTATTTCCTCCAATTGCTGGGAATTTCTCAACAATAATCGGCTTCTTACCCGCTTGTAAGACTGCAGCAGCCGCAGCTAAACCAGCTCCTCCACCTCCGACGATGACAACGTCTGCCTGATAGGTCTTATCTTCTTTATCTAAGGCAGATGGCGCTTTTGAACGCTTGCGTAAAACATCTGGATTTGCACCAGCTTGTTTGACTGCGCGAGCAACTCCGTCCAAGACACCATTTGAAGTCACAGAAGCTCCTGACACCGCATCAACATTTAATGTTTGCCCCTCAATGATTTCTGCTGGAATACGGGTAAAGACGACATCTGCGATTCCTGAAGATTCTCCAGAAGAATCGATTTCAATTTTTTCAATACGGTCCTCAGAAACCGTTACATCCATCGGTAATTTACCATTATGGCCTTCAGTTGTAACATGGTAAGTCCCTGGTTCAAAGCGAACTTCTTCAGGAAGGTTTAGTTGGTTTGCAATAGATACAAAGCGAAGGAAGCGATAAAAACAACTATCTAGGAAATCAACGGTTCGCTCATCAATCAAATCTCCATTGTCATCAAACGCTCGATGCGCTCGACCAAGTAAAAACTCACTACCTGGCATAACTGTTGCATTTACCCCAGGAGCATCCAGAATCTGACGAAGATGAAGTTGGGCACGTGAAGAACCTTGAATATCGTAGGAAGCTCCGACAATCATTGTCGGCTTTCCGTCTAGTGGATGAATGTTAAAAGACAACCACTCGAGCAAGCTATTCAAACTTGATGGAATCGTATGATTGTGCTCGGGTGTCGAGATAATGACACCATCAGCTTCTGAAATAGCTTGATTAAACTTCTGAATAATAGGTGTATCTGTTTGATCATCTGTTTCATTGAACATTGGTACATCTGTTATTTCTAAAATCTCAATATCCGCTTTTGAAGCAAAATGTCTTTTCATAAATTGCAAGAGGTTGCGATTATAGGATTTTTTTGCATTAGTCCCAACAATAGCTACTAATTTCATGGATTGTTCTCCTTTCTTGAAATACTTATGCTTTCAACCATTCTTCCCAAATGAAAGATTTCTTACGATTTGTATCTTCTGGTTTGACCAAAGCCTTTGTTAGTTCAACAAAATTTTGAAACTCTGAAAAATGTTCTTCTAGTTCTGCAACCTTTTCAGGATTGTTCAAATGACACTCATCATCTAGGACTTGCTCAGAATGACCTAGAAAGAACTCCGTACCAGGCATAACTCTCGCTTTAAGCTCCGGCGCATCTAAAATCTGACGTAAATGTGCCTGCGCTCTAGATGTTCCTAGCAAACCGAGAGAAGCACCTACAATCATAGTTGGTTTATTGATTAAGGCACGACTGGTATAAGCAATCCACTCCAAAGCAGAGGCCAAAGATGCTGGTATCGTGTGGTCGTACTCAGGTGTTGAAATAATCACACCATCTGCGGCAAGAATTTTTTCTGAAAAAGCTTGAACTTCAGCTGGCGCTTGCTTGTCCTCAGGTTCGTTAAATGCTGGCAATTGTTTGATTTCCAATACCTCAATGTCGGCTTTATCCGAAAAGTGCTTTTGCATAAATTTCAAGAGTTTCCGATTGGTTGAGCGATCCGAATTGGTTCCAACGATAGCAACTAGTTTCATCTTGGTACCCCTTTCATTTATTTAATCTACTTTCATTATACTACTTTAGAAAATCTTGTAAATCCTTGATAATAAAGACCGTGTTATTCTATCAGATTATCGTACTTTAGTACAAGTTCGTGAAAAAATTAACAAGACATCTTCATAAACTATTGACCGGCTTCCTTAACTATGATATAGTCTTGGTGAAAAAATATACATTTAAGGAGGATGTTTTTATGAAAGAGACATTCAATCGTTGGCGGATTTTAGTCGCGTCTACAGCCATTCTTCTTTGCACAGGTGCCGTCTATTCCTTTTCTGTTTTTGCCGGACCACTTAGCAGTTCAACAGGCTGGTCCATGTCTGATATTATGTTAGCATTTGCTATCAACTCTGCAATCGGCCCTATCCCCATGATTCTAGGAGGTTATTTAGTTGACAAAGGTTATGTAAAATGGACCATCGCCCTCGGCGCTCTCCTATTTGCTAGTGGATTTTACTTAACCGGCTATGCCAATTCACCAGCCATGCTTTATTTGACCCATGGATTAATGGCTGGACTTGGTCAAGGTTTTGCCTATTCGGGTGCCCTCTCCAATTCACTTCGCCTCTTCCCTGATAAACGTGGCTTAGCCTCTGGAATTCTGACAGGTGGTATGGGATTTGCTGCAGTCATCGCTTCTCCAGTCGCGAGCAATCTCATTCAACAACAAGATGCCTTCTTGCTTTTCGTACCATTGGGCTAGTCTATATTGCTGTTATCATCTGTGCAGTTTTCTTTATCAATGCAGCTCCAAGCGGCTACCAACCAGTAGGCTGGAAAGCTCCTATCCCAACCAAGCAAGGAGCTACTAATAAAAACTGGAAACAAATGCTACGAAGTCCTCTGTTTTACATTATCATTAGCATGTTCTTTGTCGGCGCCTTTTCTGGTTTGATGATTGCCTCTCAAGCATCACCAATCGGTCAATCAATGTTTGGACTCTCTGCAGGCACTGCAGCTCTCTATGTCTCTCTTTATTCAATCGCAAACTCTAGTGGTCGTTTTATCTGGGGATCACTTTCTGATAAAATTGGCCGTTCAAAGACCTTATTAATTATCTACTCTGTCATTGTCCTAGCTTTATTTTCCCTAACTATCGTCCCTGGTCAATTCGGGTTTACCTTAGGAATTATAGGACTTGGTATCTGCTTTGGTGGTGTTATGGGGGTCTTCCCATCTATCGTCATGGAAAATTACGGTCCTGCAAATCAAGGGGTCAACTACGGTATAGTCTTCACTGGATATTCTTTAGCAGCATTTTTCGCTCCCAAAGTCGCTGTTCAAATAGCAATGGCTAATAATGGAAATTATAGTGTAGCTTTTTATGTTGCTATTGCTTTGGCCTTCATTGGACTTATGCTTACTATTTTTTATATGAAAAAGAAAGCTTAAAGCCCGAAAACTTCCTAGATAAGGAAGTTTTTTTGGTATAATAAACGTAGTAATAGTATATTGGGAGGATTTACCATGGCAGACCGTTCACGTTTCTTACGAGATAACCCATCTGACTTCCCATATGATTTTGAAAAACAAATCCTATCCAAGCAATCTTCTAATACAATTTATCATTGGCATCCTGAATTCGAGATAATCTATGTCAAAAAAGGAACTGCTACCTTCTATATCAACTCTGAGCGCTTTGAAAGTCATGAAGGTGATATTTTCCTAATTCAGCCAACGTCTCCTCACGCTATCTACCCTATTGAAAATCAAGAACAAATTTCAACAGTTTTTCGTATCCATTTAGATTTCCTAGGTAGAAGTCAAATTGACAGTTTTAGCCAACGCTATATCCAACACCTCCACTCTGGTCACTTTTGCCTTACTCCTCAAATATCACCAGGCGATAAGGCCTATGATCAAATTCAATCCTGCCTTCTTTCCCTCTTTTCTATCCTTGAAGAAAAAAGCATATACTACGATCTACTCATAAAATCTAAACTATACGAATTGCTTCATCTTCTCTTTAAGTATCGATATGTCAATCGACACTATACAGATGATACCTACCAAAAATACCAAAAACTAAAAGAAGTGATTTGCTACCTTGAACAGCACTACTCAGAACCCATTCATATTGAGCAACTGGCTGCAACATTTGGATATAGTAAAAATCACTTTATGAGTATTTTCAAGCAACATACTGGAGCCAGTTGTATGGACTACCTGCTCCAGTTACGTCTTGAAAAATCCTGTGAGAAACTCGTCCAAACCAACTTCAGTATTCAAGAAATTGCAAGCCAAGTCGGTTTCACCAACCTTTCAAACTTCAACCGTCAATTTAAGCAGCACTATCACTTAACACCTAGACAGTATCGAAATCAACAACTTAAAAAGAAAACATGATTCTTTCTCCTTAGTCTTTTCTAAGGAGTTTTTTCAAACAAAAAAGCCACCTGATTGGGTGGCCTCTTTAGGGAGATTATGATGAAAAAGAAAGGATTAGGATTTCATTAAATAAAGTTAGGAGGTCTTTATCTAATGACTATATGATACACGAGGAGACTTAAAATTACCTTAACCTTTTTCTGATTTATCATTTTTTTAGAAAAATTTTTTCCAAATGAAATTTCCTTTCTCAAGTCACAAAAAAGCCACCTGATTGGGTGACTTCTTTAGGAGATTATGATGAAAAAGAAAAGTTTAGGATTTCATTAAATAAAGGGTACTCAATGAAAATCGAAATCAGACTAGGCAGATAGACGCAAGCATAACTATAGTTAGCTAAGTCGACTCTAACGAAGGTTGATGAGATTTTCGAAGAGTATTAGGAGGTCTTTATTTAATAACTATATAATACACGAGGAGACTTAAACTTTGCTTAAGAAAAAACAAAATTTTTTATTTTTTTCGATCCACCCAAATCATTCCTGTACAATCATAAGTAGATAAGGTTTTAAATCCCAGAGAACGATAGAATCCCAAGGTTTTTTCTGTCTGTTCGGTCACTAGTTGGACTTGATAGGCATCTTTGAAATTCCCTAAAGCCTTCTTCATTAAGGCACTGCCAATCCCTTGGCGCTGATAAGTAGGCAAAACGAGCAAATCCTGGACAAAAATCGATGAAAAACCATCTCCGACTAAACGGACCAAGCCCACCACGGCATCACCATCAAGTGCCAGATAAATTGCTAATGAGTTAGATAAGGCCTTCTCCAACATCTGAGGTTGATGGGTATAATTTGTCCAACTGACTGCCTGATAGAGATGCAGAACATCCTCTAGCTTGACAATTTCTTGCCTTCTAATAGTTATCATCCCAACACCTCTTAGAATTCTCTCAAGCTCTTGTACTGCCGTCCATTTTTATCAAAATTTTCAGGAGCCAGCCATGCTTCCAAACGAGCTTTGACTTGAGACCAGTCCTTATCAATCATAGAGAGCCAATCCGTATCCCTCGTACGCTCCTTATATACGACTGCCTGGCGGAAGGTCCCTTCATAGACAAAGCCCAAACGTTCCGCAGCTCGTTTTGATGGCAGATTTAGAGCATCGCATTTCCACTCATAGCGACGATAGTTAATCTCCTCAAAAACATACCGTGCCAGTAGATATTGAGCCTCTGTCCCTATACGTGTTCCCCTGAGTTCTGGAGAAAAAGTGACAGCTCCCACTTCTATTACTCGGTTATTCTGGTCAATGCGCATGAGAGAAAAAGTCCCCAAGGCCTTACCAGTTGCCTTATCTATAATCGCATAGTAAAAACGGTCCTTACGAGCCAACATCTGATTTAAGACAGTAACCAGTTCCTCCATATCTGCCACTGGTTCCTGAAAAAGGTAGGTCCACATCTCCCGAGGCGTATCAGGTCCATAAACAGCTAATAAATCCTCCGCATGCTTTTCCACTGAAAGAGCCTCTATCTGAGCGTAGCGCCCTTCTAAGAAATCAATGGAAGGCAATTCTCCTGGAGTATAACCTTCCATTGACTCACCAATTATCTGACCATATTCATTTACTGGCATTGTTTTCTCCTTGTTTTGCTTTTCAAACTTTATAATTGCACATAGTATATCATACTTTCATGAAAAAATTCAAAAAATCCTCCAGATTCTATCTCTGAAGGATTCCTATCTTATTTCACAACGATATTAACGAGTTTAGTTGGCTCAAACAGTTTGGGGAACTGTTTGAGGTTGGAAATCAGCAAATAAATTGGTTATTTCACAACGATATTAACCAATTTATTTGGTACACTAATCACCTTCACGATTTCCTTGCCGTCAATCTCCGCTTTGACTTTTTCGTCAGCCAGAGCAATTTCTTGCAATTCTTCGCGTGATAGGTCTTTAGCAACCATCAATTTGGCACGAACTTTTCCTTTGATTTGGACGACGATTTCGATTTCGTCTTCAACCAATTTGCTTTCGTCCCATGTTGGCCAAGCCACGTAAGAGATGGATTCACCTATTGCTGCAACAATTTGCCAGAGTTCTTCTGCCAAGTGAGGTGCAAATGGGGCAATCAATTGGATAAAGCCTTTGGCATAGTCCACATAGAGTTTGTCTTCCTTATTAGCAGCGTTGACAAAGACCATAAGTTGGGCAATGGCTGTGTTGAATTTCATGGATTCGATTTGTTCAGTGACAGATTTAACTGTTTCATTGTAGACCTTGTCAAGAGCGCCATTATTTTCCGCAACAATTTCTTTACTTGTAATCAAACGGTAAACACGGTCAAGGAACTTACGGCTTCCTTCCAGACCTTCTTCAGACCAAGCGATCGAAGCATCAAGTGGTCCCATGAACATTTCATAGACACGAAGGGTATCGGCACCATATTGTTCCACCACATCGTCTGGGTTAACAACGTTCTTGAGGGATTTAGACATCTTGGCTGGTGCTTGCTCCAATTCTTCCCCTGTTTCCACATGGAAGAAGGAACCATCACGTTTTTCAACCTTGTCAGTTGCCACAAGAGCACCACGATGGTCACGGTAGCTTGTTCCCAAAATCATTCCTTGGTTAAAGAGTTTTTGGAATGGTTCCTTAGTTGGAACAACGCCGAGGTCATAGAGAAATTTGTGCCAGAAACGAGCGTAAAGCAAGTGAAGTACAGCATGCTCTGCTCCACCCACGTAGATATCTACTGGTAACCATTGTTTGAGAAGGTCCTCATCAGCCAATTTCTCTGTGTTGTGCGGATCGATATAGCGAAGATAGTACCAGCTTGAACCTGCCCATTGTGGCATAGTGTTTGTTTCACGACGACCTTTGACACCATCTTCACGAGTCACTTCAAGCCAGTCTGTCAAGTTAGCCAATGGGCTTTCCCCTGTACCTGAAGGACGGATATCCTTGGTGACTGGCAAGACAAGTGGCAATTCACTTTCAGGAACAGCTGTTGAAGTCCCATCTTCCCAATGAATGATTGGAATTGGCTCACCCCAGTAACGTTGACGACTGAAGAGCCAGTCGCGGAGACGGTAGGTCACCTTCTCTTGCCCACAACCTTTTTCTTCCAACCAAGCCACAATCTTAGCAATTGCGTCTTCTTTATTCAAGCCATCTAGGAAGTCTGAATTGACATGAAGTCCATCTTCTGTGTAAGCAACCTCTTCAACGTTTCCACCTTCAAGTACTTCTACGATTGGAAGGTCAAATTGTTTAGCAAATTCCCAGTCACGTTGGTCATGGGCAGGAACAGCCATAACCGCACCTGTACCATAGCTAGCAAGAACATAGTCCGCAATCCAGATTGGAATTTCTTTACCATTGACAGGGTTGATGGCATAGGCACCTGTCCAAACACCAGTTTTTTCTTTAGCAAGGTCGGTACGAGCCAAGTCAGACTTGAGACTAGCTTGGTGTTTGTAGTCTGCAACTGCATCAGCTTGCTCTGGGCTTGTGATGGCGTCAACCAAGTCATGCTCAGGAGCCAAGACTGTGAATGTCGCACCGAAAAGAGTATCAGGACGAGTGGTAAAGACGGTAAATTCCTTGTCAGTCCCTTTCACTTTGAAAGTTACATTGGCACCAGTTGATTTCCCAATCCAGTTACGTTGCATATCCTTGATAGATTCTGGCCAATCCAGTTCATCCAAGTCGTTAAGCAAGCGCTCTGCATAGGCCGTAATTTTGAGCATCCATTGGCGCATTGGTTTGCGGACAACGGGATAGCCACCACGCTCAGAAGTTCCATCAGGAAGGACTTCTTCGTTAGCAATGGCTGTTCCTAGTTCCTCAACCCAGTTTACTGGCACTTCGGCTTCATAGGCCAAGCCTTTTTCGTAGAGCTTGGTGAAGATCCACTGAGTCCACTTGTAATAGTTTGGATCTGTTGTGTTGACTTCACGATCCCAGTCGTAAGAGAATCCAAGCGCATTGATTTGACGTTTGAAGTTGGCAATGTTTTCCGCTGTAAATTCTGCTGGGTCATTCCCCGTATCCATAGCGTATTGCTCTGCAGGCAAACCAAAGGCATCCCAACCCATTGGGTGAAGGACATTGTAGCCTTGCGCACGTTTGTAACGGCTGAGAATATCCGTTGCTGTATAGCCTTCTGGATGTCCTACGTGCAGACCCGCTCCTGAAGGATATGGGAACATGTCGAGAGCATAAAACTTCGGTTTTGAGGCATCTGTTCCTGTCTTAAATGTATGATGTTGAGCCCAGTAGCCCTGCCACTTAGGCTCAATTTCTTTATGATTGTAAAAACTCATGCTATTTCTCCAATTTTATGATGTTACTATTATACCATTTTTGGGGGAATTTGAAAGACGAGAAAGAATCTTTTCCCCTCCCTTATCAAGAAAGATTGGCTCTAAAAGCACTCTTGCTTAGCTGAATAAAAAAATTAGCTCCTCTGAGGAGCTATCTTCTATCAATGCTTATTTTCTTCCATCTTCTCACGTCCCAGTTCCCGATAGCTGCGGTCGCCAACGACTTGGACCGTAAACTGACCGTTCTCATATTCAAGAATCGTCACGCTACCATTATCTAGACCATGCGGATGCATACCATTGATCAGATAAACAATGGTTCCAATCGTCATTCCATGGCTGACAACGAGGGCATTTCCCCCACCTTGTTCTTCCATTTCTTTGGCAATCGCTTCAAAGCCTTCCTTGATTCGACTACTGAGTTTTTCCCAACCTTCTGCCCAGCCAGCTGTATCAACCTCTACCAAACCTTCTGCTAGTTCCGCATAGGACAACTGATGAACATGGTCTACATTGAAAATTCTCGGAATCAACCCCATAAAGAGGTCCCCATCATAGGCTCCATCAAAACTACCAAAACACCACTCACGGATTCGCTTATCCATTCGATAAGGAATTTTCCCCTGCAAGCCGAGTTCTTCCAGGATAATTCCCATGGTTTGAATAGTGCGCCCTGAATCGCTAGAATAAGCTCGGTCAAACTGCAAACCAGACTCTCTCAAGCCAATTCCTAACTCATGAATTCCCAACTCACCTTCTGCTGTTAGAGGTGTATCACTCCATCCTTGCGCACGTCCAATCGTGTTAAACATCGTTTTTCCATGACGGACCAAGTACAATCTTACTTTAGACATTTTCTATCCTCCATTTTCTTCTATTATATCATGGATCAAAGAAATATTCGGCTTTCAACAGTAAAGCCCGCTCTCGTAATTTTCCCACAAGAAAAGCTACCCTAACGGTAGCTTTCCTAGGAGATTATTATGAAAAAGTTTAGGATTCTAATTAAATAAAGTTAGGAGATCTTTATTTAATGATTATAGTATACACAGTCATCCTTAAACTCAACTTAAATTCTCTCCCTTTTTTATTAATTTTTAAAACTATGGATTGGCGCAGGAATTTGACCACCGCGAGAGATGAAATCAACAGACGAAGTCCCGTTGACTTTCATAACTGGAGCTGTTCCTAGCAAGCCACCAAACTCAATCATATCGCCTTCTTTGCCCTTTGGAATGATACGGACGGCCGTTGTCTTCATGTTAATGACACCAATTGCCGCCTCATCCGCAATCATAGCTGCAATGGTTTCAGCAGGCGTATCTTCTGGAATGGCAATCATATCCAACCCAACAGAACAGATAGCCGTCATGGCTTCTAGTTTTTCTAAATTCAGAGAGCCATTTTGCACTGCAGCAATCATCCCCTCATCTTCAGAAACGGGGATAAAAGCACCTGACAAGCCACCGACTTGGTTACAAGCCATCACTCCGCCCTTTTTAACTTGGTCATTCAAAAGAGCGAGGGCAGCCGTCGTCCCATGCGTGCCAACTGTTTCTAGGCCCATTTCCTCAAGGACACGTGCCACAGAATCACCAACCGCAGGAGTAGGTGCCAAACTTAGGTCGACAATTCCAAAGTCAACACCAAGGCGTTCACTCGCCATTTGCCCAACCAATTGACCGATACGAGTTATCTTGAATGCCGTTTTCTTGACTGTTTCCGCTACTACATCAAAGCTCTGTCCACGAACTTTTTCTAAGGCACGCTTGACAACTCCCGGACCAGAAACCCCGACATTGATGATAACATCTGCTTCACCGACACCGTGGAAGGCTCCCGCCATAAAAGGATTATCCTCAACGGCGTTAGCAAATACGACCAACTTGGCAGCTCCCATATCCGATAAGCTCGCTGTTTCCTTGATAATACGTCCCATATCTGCGACCGCAGTCATGTTGATGCCTGACTTGGTTGAGCCGATATTGACAGACGAACAAACCTTGTCTGTCTCAGCTAGAGCTCGCGGGATAGAATTGATGAGGATTTCATCTCCTTTTTGGTAGCCTTTTTGTACCAAAGCTGAGAATCCACCGATAAAGTCAACACCAATCTCCTTGGCAGCCTTGTCAAGTGCCTTTGCCAAAACAACATAGTCTGTCGCATCAGTCGCTGCACCAATCAATGAAATCGGAGTCACCGATACCCGTTTATTAACAATAGGAATCCCAAGTTCTGCAGCAATTTCATCTCCCACAGCCACTAGATTTGCAGCTTTAGTGGTGATTTTTTGGTAAATCTTTTCAGCAGCACGTTCAATATCTGGATCAATACAGTCCAAAAGGGAAATCCCCATGGTGATGGTTCTGATATCGAAGTTCTGCTCCTCAATCATGGCAATGGTTTCTGTAACTTGTCTAATATCCATGATGACCTCCTAGATATTATACATAGCGTCAAAAATCGCCGCACTTTGAATATTGATTTTGACATTCAAGGTCTGACCGAAAGTTTCAAACTCATTTCGCAGATAAGTGAAATCCTGTTTTTCGTCACTAGAAACGACCGCCATCATAGTAAAGTATTCATCCAACACCGTCTGAGAGATATCGTCAATATTCAAACCCAACTCTGCAATCTTAGTAGACACGCCTGCAACGATCCCAGCCTTGTCCTTACCAACCACTGTAATAATAGCCTTCATTCTTATACCCCATTTCTACGATTTTTAGAAAACCTGAACGTTTTTGATTTTCTTTTTTCCTAGTATAGCATATTTCCGTCAAAAATACTAAAAAACGCCTGCTTACGAAGTTGTTCTTAAACAAAAAACAATTTCGTAAACAAGCGTCTACCCTATCAAATGATGATGAGTGTTCCCGCTAGGACCGAAGTCCCAGCGGTAGACCAGAGCTAGACTAAGAGCACAAGACTCCATCATCATAACACTCAACAAAATTGATGATTTTATACTAATTCGATGATCGCCATTGGCGCAGCATCACCACGACGTGGTTCAGTTTTAAGGATACGAGTGTATCCACCGTTACGTTCAGCATAACGAGGTGCGATTTCTGAGAACAATTTTTGAAGTGCTGTAGTAGAAGTGTACTTATCAGTTGCTTCATCATAGTTTTCAGATGCGATTTCATTACGTACGAAAGCAGCTGCTTGACGACGTGCGTGCAAATCACCACGTTTACCTAGAGTAATCATTTTTTCAACAGTTTTACGGATTTCTTTAGCACGAGCTTCAGTTGTCACGATTGATTCGTTGATCAAAAGGTCAGTTGTCAAATCGCGAAGCATTGCTTTACGTTGTGAGCTAGTGCGTCCTAGTTTACGGTAAGCCATGTATTCCTCCTTTATTTATCTTTTAATCCAAGACCCAAGTCAATGAGTTTGAGTTTCACTTCTTCCAAACTCTTGCGTCCAAGATTTCGTACTTTCATCATCTCTGCTTCAGATTTTTCTGTCAAATCATGCACAGTGTTGATACCGGCACGTTTCAAACAGTTGTATGAACGCACAGACAAGTCCAGTTCCTCAATCGTACGATCCAAAATACGATCGTCAGATTCAGTATCAGCTTCTTTCATCACTTCAGTTGACTTAGCAATCTCAGTAAGATTTGTAAACAAATCAAGATGTTCTGTCAAGATTCGTGCTGAAAGCCCTAAAGCATCTTCTGGAATAATTGTTCCATTAGTCAAGATTTCAAGGGTTAATTTGTCAAAACCATCGTTGCTACCTACACGAGCAGGTTCAACTTGATAGTTGACTTTTGTAACTGGTGTATAAATAGAATCTACAGCAAGTGTTCCAACTGGTGCATTATCTTTTTTGTTTTCATCAGCAGGTACATATCCACGACCACTGTTAACAGTCATTGTCGCTTTTAGGGAAGAACCTTCACCGATTGTAAAGAGATAATGATCTGGATTTACAATCTCAATATCACTGTCAGTCAAAATGTCTCCAGCTGTAATTTCAGCAGGGCCTTCAACGTCAAGCTCAATAATTTTTTCGTCTTCAACGTATGATTTCACTGCAATCCCTTTAATGTTCAGAATGATTTGCATCACGTCTTCACGAACACCTGGAACTGTGTCGAACTCATGCAAGACACCTTCAATGTTGATAGATGTCACTGCTGCTCCTGGTAGAGAAGCTAGTAGTACACGACGAAGAGAGTTACCAAGAGTTGTACCGTAGCCACGTTCAAGCGGTTCGATTACAAACTTGCCATAATCTTTATTTTCATCAATTTTTGTTATATTTGGTTTTTCAAACTCGATCATTTAGTTACTCCCTCTTAAACGAAAAGCAGTGTAATGCAATGATTATACACGGCGACGTTTTGGAGGACGAGCACCATTGTGTGGCACTGGAGTCACATCACGAATTGCTGTTACTTCAAGACCAGCGGCAGCAAGCGCACGAATAGCTGACTCACGACCAGAACCTGGACCTTTTACAGTAACTTCAACTGATTTAAGACCGTGTTCTTGTGCAGATTTAGCAGCAGCTTCAGAAGCCATTTGGGCAGCGAATGGTGTAGATTTACGAGAACCTTTGAAACCAAGAGCACCAGCTGATGACCAAGCAATTGCATTACCATGCACATCAGTAATCATAACAATAGTGTTATTAAATGTAGCGTGAATATGAGCAATACCAGATTCGATATTCTTTTTCACACGACGTTTACGTGTTGGTTTAGCCAAGACTTTTACCTCCTATATTATTTTTTCTTACCAGCAATCGCAACAGCTTTACCTTTACGAGTGCGAGCGTTGTTTTTAGTGTTTTGTCCACGGACAGGAAGTCCACGACGGTGACGAATACCACGGTAAGAACCGATTTCCATCAAACGTTTGATGTTCAAGTTTACTTCACGACGAAGGTCACCTTCAACTTTGATTGCATCCACTTCACGACGGATAGCATCTTCTTGATCTGATGTAAGGTCACGTACACGAACATCTTCTGAGATTCCAGCAGCAGCCAAAATTTTCTTAGATGTTGCAAGTCCGATACCATAAACGTAAGTCAATGAGATTACTACGCGTTTGTCATTTGGAATGTCAACTCCAGCAATACGAGCCATGTTTTCTCCTTTCTATTTTATCCTTGACGTTGTTTGTGTTTTGGATTTGCTGGGCAAATTACCATAACACGACCATTACGACGAATTACTTTACAGTATTCGCAAATTGGTTTGACCGATGGTCTTACTTTCATTTCTTATCCCTCCAAGTTTTTCGATTATTTAAAGCGGTAAGTGATACGTCCACGTGTCAAGTCATATGGACTCATCTCGACAGTAACACGATCTCCCGCTAAAATACGAATATAGTTTTTACGAATTTTACCAGAAACTGTTGCTAAAATCTGATGTCCATTTTCAAGTTCAACCGTAAACATTGCGTTAGGCATTGTATCAACTACTTTGCCTTCAACTTCAATCACATCGTCTTTTGCCACGCAAAAGCACCTCCATAAATTTCGATTTGATGCCTCTAGACACAGAGACAACAATTATAAGTCAGACTATCTCAGTATAACATTTGTAACGATTTTTTGCAAGTGTGAAAAACGCTTTATTTCAAATTTGTCAATACTTTTTCGATATCTTTGAACACATCATTGATATCTTGATTTCCTTCGATATCGTGAACTAAACCTTGTGCACGGTAGTGAGCAATGATTGGTTCACCTTGGGCGATATTCACATCCAAGCGACGTTTCACTGTCTCAGGTTTGTCATCTTCACGTTGGTAGTAATCTTTTTCTTTGTAGTCAACTGGTGGGTTGAAAACTTTGTGGAAGGTTTCACCTGTTTCGCGGTGGATGATACGGCCACTTAAACGTTCCAAGAGACAGTCTGGATTCACTTCGATGTTGATCACACCTTCCAATTCAATACCAAGTTCAGCCAATGTTTTATCCAAGGCATGAGCTTGTTCAATCGTACGTGGGTAACCATCTAACAAGAAACCTGTTTCTTTGATATCATCCTGTGAAAGGCGTTCTTTAACAATTCCATTTGTAACTTCATCTGGAACCAACTCACCTTTGTCGATGTATGACTTTGCAAGCACACCCATTTCAGTTTGATTTGCCATAGCAGCACGGAACATATCCCCAGTTGAAATGTGTGCCACGTGGAATTGTTCCACAATTTTAGCTGCTTGCGTTCCCTTACCTGCTCCAGGTAAGCCCATAATCAAAAGATTCATGATCTGATCTCCTTATTTTGTATTTAAATAGAAGCAGAAAACTGTTCTAACTCCTATTTAAAAACAAAATAGAAGAGGGGAGACGAAAGTCTCCCTTATAGATAGACTTTCATACTCCACTCTCTAAGCAAAAGTAGTCTTGCTTTTATTCTGTTTTGTCCATGAAACCAACATACTTACGTTTCAATAGGTAACCTTCTAGCTGTTTGATTCCTTCAATACCTGTCGAAATAATGATCAAAAGACTAGTTCCCCCAAAAGCAACCGCTTCTGAGAGCCCAAAGACATCTTTTGCTACAATCGGCAAGATTGAAATCACACCAAGGAAAAGGGAACCGACGGTTGCAAGGCGACGAAGAAGTTTCGACATGAACTCTTCTGTTCCCTTACCAGGACGGACACCGTGGATATAGGCTCCGCTCTTTTGCAAGTTTTCTGCTGCTTTCTCTGGATTGATCTGTACAAATGTATAGAAGAATGTAAAGAGAATAATCAGCAGCGCATACATGGCAACACCTGTTGGAGATGTTGTCGCAAGCATTTCTTGTGCTGTACGTACCCAAGTCCAATCAAGCCCCATAGCGCTGACAAACTGAAGAATAGCCGCAGGAGCTGCCGTAATCGAACTTGCAAAGATAACTGGGATAACACCAGCAGGATTAACCTTCAAAGGAAGGTAAGAACTGGATGGAGCACCTTGAGCAACTTTTGTATATTGGATCGGAATTTTATATTCTGCCTGTTGTACATATGTTGTAAAGTAAACAATCAACAAAACAGCGATAATGAGAATAACGACAAATATAATAGATGACGTCAACCGATCACTTGGAATATTGACAAAATAGTCCACGTAGATGCCATGAATCATCTCTGGAATTGAAGCCACAATCCCAGCAAAGATAATCATAGACACCCCGTTACCATATCCCTTATCAGTGATTTGCTCCCCGAGCCAAGTAACAATCATAGTACCTGCAGTCAGGATAATGCCAATCGTAACAAAGACTTGAGGGGTTAGATCTGTCGTTAATAATTTTGCACCAGATAGAGTGTTAAAACCAGCAGTGATTCCGATTGATTGCACAAACGCAAGTACAAGCGCAATATAACGAGTCGCTTGGTTTATCTTTCTCCGTCCTACTTCCCCCTGCTTGCCCCACTCTACAAACTTTGGAACAATATCCATTTGTAGCAATTGAACAACGATGGAAGCTGTGATATACGGACTCACACCGAGTGCAAAAACCGAAAAGTTCTTCATGGCATTCCCTGAAACTAAACTAAGCATGTTCAAGAAGGATAATCCACTCAAAGCTTCCAGACTTTTTGCATTCACACCTGGTACAGTAATACTAGTCCCGATACGGAAGACAAGTATGATAAAAATCGTAAAGAGAATTTTTGATCGTACTTTCTTAACCTTGAGGGCCTCTTTTAATAATTTAAAAAACATAGGTCACCTCTCTAGATGACTTCTACTGAACCACCTTTAGCAGTGATAGCTTCTTCAGCTGTTTTTGAGAATTTAGCTGCTTTCACAGTCAACTTCTTAGTCAACTCACCGTTACCAAGAATTTTAACACCTGATTTTTCAGCCTTTACAATTCCTGCTTCGATAAGAACAACTGGAGTAACTTCAGTACCATCTTCAAAAACGTTCAATTGATCAAGATTTACAATTGCGTATTCTTTAGCGTTGATGTTAGTGAATCCACGTTTTGGAAGACGACGGAACAATGGAGTTTGTCCACCTTCAAAACCAAGGCGAACTCCGCCACCGCTACGAGCTTTTTGACCTTTTTGACCGCGACCAGATGTTTTACCGTTACCTGATGAAGTACCACGACCAACACGGTTACGTACTTTACGAGAACCTTCTGCAGGTTTCAATTCATGAAGTTTCATTATTATTTTCTCCTCTTTTGTAAAATGCTAGCGCCGATAAGAGAGAAAAGGTTGTCTCCCTTATCAACTCGCCTATACATCGTCATCTTAGATGACTATACCTAGTTTTAGGGGATGAGTATTGTCACATCCCCTAAAAATTCATTAGTTTACTTCTTCAACTGTTACCAAGTGAGATACTGCAGTGATCATACCACGGATAGCAGCGTTGTCTTCTTTGATAACAGAGCTGTTCAATTTGCCAAGTCCAAGTGCTACAACAGTTTTACGTTGTGATGGAATGCGTCCGATTGGAGACTTAGTCAAAGTAATTTTAATTTGAGCCATTTTATCCCCTTTCTTATGCCAAATCAGAAACTGAAATACCACGAAGGGCAGCAACTTCTTCAGCGCGTTTCAATTGTTTCAAACCTTCAACAGTTGCACGAACAATGTTGATTGGAGTGTTAGAACCAAGTGATTTAGATGTAATATCTGCCACACCTGCCAATTCCACAACGGCACGAACTGCACCACCAGCGGCAACTCCAGAACCTTCTACAGCAGGTTTCAACAATACTTTAGCTCCACCAAATTCTGAAAGAACTTCGTGTGGGATTGTTGTTCCAACCATAGGAACTTCAATCAAGTTTTTCTTAGCATCTTCTACTGCTTTACGGATTGCTTCTGGAACTTCTTGAGCTTTACCAGTACCAAATCCTACGCGACCATTGTGGTCACCAACAACAACAAGAGCTGCGAAACGAAGACGACGTCCACCTTTAACAACTTTTGTAACACGGTTGACAGCAACTACGCGTTCTTCTAATTCAACTGCATTGTCTTTAAATGCCATTTTCTAGTGTCCTCCTATTAGAATTTCAATCCGTTTTCACGAGCTGCATCAGCCAAAGCTTTCACACGTCCGTGATATAGATATCCACCGCGGTCGAACACCACTTCTGAAATACCTTTAGCGTTTGCACGTTCTGCAACGAGTTTACCGACAGCAACGGCTTGTTCAGTTTTAGTTCCTTTTGAAACTTCTTTGTCAAGAGTTGAAGCACTTGCGAGCGTTACACCCGCTACGTCATCAATCACTTGAGCGTAGATGCCTGTATTAGAACGGAATACGTTCAAACGTGGGCGATCAGCAGTTCCAGAGAGTTTTCCGCGAACGCGACGATGGCGTTTTTGGCGGAGTTTGTTTTTATCTGGTTTAGAAATCACAGTTTTCACCTCTTTAGTTTTAAATCGTGTGCTATGCACAAAGTTGGAAAATAGGTTGGTGGTTGAAGATCAACCACTCAACATTATTTACCTGTTTTACCTTCTTTAAGACGAACGTATTCGCCAACGTAACGGATACCTTTACCTTTATATGGTTCTGGTGAGCGAAGGCTACGTACGTAAGCAGCTGTTTGACCAACTACTTCTTTTGAAATTCCGCTGATAACGATTGTCGTTGGGTTTGGAAGTTCAAAAGTAATTCCTTCTGGAGCTTCAACTTCATCTGGATGAGATTTACCAACAGCCAAGACAAGTTTTTTTCCTTGAAGTTGTGCACGGTAACCAACCCCACGCATTTCAAGTTCTTTCTTGAATCCTTCTGATACACCAACA
The DNA here is from genome assembly GCF_007475365.1 of Streptococcus oralis subsp. dentisani. Lineage (NCBI taxonomy): Bacteria > Bacillati > Bacillota > Bacilli > Lactobacillales > Streptococcaceae > Streptococcus > Streptococcus oralis. Next base: position 1,258,738 of record NZ_CP034442.1, read on the forward strand.
ACCATGTTGTTCAAAAGGGCACGAGTAGTTCCGTGGATTGTTTTCATTTCTTTTGAATCGTTTGGACGGTGAAGAGTTACTTCAGCACCTTCCACACGGATTTCAATATCTTTTGAGAACTCACGAGTAAGTTCTCCTTTAGGTCCTTTTACAGTTACTACGTTGTCATTGTTAGTGAGTTCAACACCAGCAGGCAACACGATAACTTTATTACCAATACGTGACATGTTTTTATTCTCCTGTTAAATTGTCAGACCATGATGGCCAGTTTTCACGGGGTTAAATCGATTTCTCGATTAAAGGAATATTTAGGTTTCAATTTCAAAGTGAATCTAGGCATCGTCTCGCAGGCATAACTTTGGGTTAGACAAGAGACGATAACGAAGAGTCGCAAAGAAATTGGGAGCTAAATATTACCAAACGTAAGCGATAACTTCCCCACCAACATTCTTTTGGCGTGCTTCTTTATCAGTAAGCAAACCTTCAGAAGTTGAAAGGATAGCAATTCCAAGTCCGTTAAGAACTTTTGGAAGATCTTCACGTTTTTTGTAGACACGAAGTCCTGGTTTAGAAACACGTTTCAAGTTAGTGATAACTTTTTCACCGTTTGGTCCGTATTTAAGGAATACACGGATGATGCCTTGTTTGTCATCTTCGATGATTTCTACGTTCTTAACAAAACCTTCGCGTTTAAGGATTTCAGCAATCCCTTTTTTGATGTTTGATGCAGGTACTTCAAGTACTTCGTGTTTTGCTTGGTTAGCGTTACGAATACGAGTTAGGAAGTCTGCGATTGGGTCAGTCATAACCATTTTTTATTCTCCTCTTACTAGTAGTTTGCAAGTCGCACTTGCTAGTTAATACATGATACAAAGAGCGTAACAGCAAGAGCAAAAATAGGCAATTTGATACAGGAGCGATGCTCCAAAGCAAATTGGTCTTTTTTGCCAAAGCTGTAGCTCGTGTTCAAATTGGCAAACCCAACTGAACCCGGGCTAAACTCTATGTGAAAAAGATAACCTTTCCTAGAAACTTCAGTTTCTTCGTCAAGTTTCCTATTTTCACTTGGAGTTTTGACGCCCTTGATATCTTAAATTACCAAGATGCTTTTGTTACACCAGGAATTTGTCCTTTGTAAGCTAATTCACGGAAGCAAACACGGCAAAGTTTAAATTTGCGGTAAACTGAATGTGGACGACCACATTTTTCACAACGAGTATAAGCTTGAGTAGAGAACTTCGCTGGACGTTTGTTCTTAGCAATCATTGATTTTTTAGCCATTAGATTTACCTCCTATATTATTTTGCAAAAGGCATTCCAAGGCCTGTAAGCAATGCACGTGACTCTTCGTCAGTGTTAGCAGTTGTTACGATAACGATGTCAAGACCACGAGTTTTGTCAACGTCATCAAAGTTGATTTCTGGGAAGATCAATTGTTCTTTCACACCAAGTGTGTAGTTTCCGCGTCCATCAAATGATTTTGTTGGAACACCGTGGAAGTCACGTACACGTGGAAGTGAAACTGAAACCAATTTGTCCAAGAATTCGTACATACGTTCACCACGAAGGGTAACTTTTGCACCGATCGCTACACCTTCACGAAGACGGAAGCCGGCGATTGATTTTTTAGCTTTAGTGATAAGTGGTTTTTGACCTGAGATAAGTGCCAATTCTTCAGCAGCTTTTTCAAGGCTTTTAGCGTTTGATACAGCTTCACCAACACCCATGTTCAAAACGATCTTATCTACTTTAGGTACAGCCATCACTGATGAGTAGTTGAATTGTTCTGTCAAAGCAGGAACTACTTCATTAAGATATTTTTCTTTTAAACGATTTGCCATTATACTTCTCCTTTCCTTCGTGATCAATCAAGCACTTCGCCTGATTTTTTGTTGTAGCGAACTTTTTTACCGTCTACAAATTTGTAACCAACACGACCAGCTACACCGTTTTTGTCCAATACTTGAACGTTTGATACGTGGATAGCTGCTTCTTTCTCGATGATACCACCTTGAGGAAGTTCGTTAGTTGGACGTTGGTGTTTCTTAACGATGTTCACACCTTCAACGATAACTTTGTTTACTTTTGGAAGGGCAGTAAGGACAACAGCTTCTGTTCCCTTATCTTTACCAGCGATTACGCGAACTTTGTCGCCTTTTTTTACAAACATTAGGTTTCTCCTTGATTTTTCTTACGCCCATAAGGGCACCCTAGCTTAAAGCTAGGGGACTAGTTTGTTTGTTTTTGCTCTGCGAAAATCAAAGCAATTCTTTGTCAGTTTCAACTCACCTAACTCAAGTTAAGCTTTCGTTTCACTTCCTAGACTTGTTTTAATTTTCATTGAGCAACCAATTAAAGTACTTCTGGAGCAAGTGACACGATCTTCATGAAGCCACCTTCACGCAATTCACGTGCAACTGGGCCAAAGATACGTGTTCCGCGAGGAGTTTTGTCTTCACGGATGATAACTGCTGCGTTTTCGTCAAATTTGATGTATGAACCATCAGCACGACGAGCACCTGATTTAGTACGAACGATAACAGCTTTTACAACGTCACCTTTTTTAACCGCACCACCAGGAGTAGCTTGTTTTACAGATGCCACAATGACATCACCGATGTTCGCAAATTTACGTTTAGAACCACCAAGAACTTTGATAGTCAAGATTTCGCGTGCACCGCTGTTGTCTGCGACTTTCAAACGAGTTTCTGTTTGAATCATTTCAGTTTTCTCCTTTCAGGTTTGATTAGATGATGACCGCTTCTTCAACAACTTCTACAAGACGGAAACGTTTTGTAGCTGAAAGCGGACGAGTTTCCATGATACGTACGATATCACCTTCTTTGGCAACATTGTTTTCATCATGTGCTTTGTATTTTTTAGAGTAGTTAATACGTTTACCATAGACTGGGTGGTTACGTTTTGTTTCAACTACAACTGTGATTGTCTTGTCCATTTTGTCAGATACAACACGTCCAACAAGAACTTTACGATTATTGCGTTCCATTGAAATTTCTCCTTCCCTAGTCTATTATTTCGCTTCAGATTGAACTGTTTTGATACGAGCGATTTGTTTTTTAACTTCTTTCAAGCGAGCTGTTTGTTCCAATTGACCAGTAGCAGCTTGGAAACGAAGTTCAAACAATTCTTTTTTCAATTCGTTTTCGCGCTTCGCGAGTTCTTCTTGAGAAAGACCACGAAGTTCTTTAACAAATTCTTTTACTTCATTAAGTTTCATGCCTTCTCCTTATTCTGCTTCACGTTTTACGAATTTACATTTAACTGGCAATTTGTGGCTAGCAAGACGAAGCGCTTCGCGAGCGATCTCTTCAGATACACCAGCAACTTCAAACATCACTTTACCACGTTTAACTGGTGCTACCCAACCTTCAGGTGCCCCTTTACCAGATCCCATACGCACACCGATAGCTTTAGCAGTGTATGATTTGTGTGGGAAGATTTTAATCCAAACTTTACCACCACGTTTCATGTAACGAGTCATGGCGATACGAGCAGCTTCGATTTGGCGGTTAGTGATCCAGTGGCTAGTTGTAGCTTGAAGACCGTATTCACCGAATGCTACTTCTTTTCCACCTTTTGCTTCACCGCGCATTTTTCCACGGAATTCACGACGGTGTTTAACACGTTTAGGTACTAACATTGGTTATTTACCTCCTTTAGTGTTTTTACGAGCTGGAAGAACTTCACCACGGTAGATCCATACTTTAACACCAAGTTTACCGTATGTAGTATCTGCTTCTTCCCAAGCGTAATCGATATCTGCACGAAGTGTGTGAAGCGGAACAGTCCCTTCAGAGTATCCTTCAGCACGGGCGATATCTGCACCGTTCAAACGACCTGATACTTGAGTTTTGATTCCTTTAGCTCCAGCACGCATTGCACGTTGGATTGCTTGTTTTTGTGCACGACGGAAAGCAACACGTTGCTCCAATTGACGAGCAATTCCTTCACCTACAAGATGAGCATCTAAATCAGGTTGTTTGATTTCGATGATGTTGATGTGTACTTGTTTTCCAGTCAATTTGTTAAGTTTTGCACGGAGTGCATCAACGTTAGCACCACCTTTACCGATAACCATACCTGGTTTAGCAGTGTGAAGTGAAACGTTAACTTTGTTTACTGCGCGTTCGATTTCGATAGTTGAAACTGCTGCGTCAGCAAGTTCTTTTTGAACGAATTTACGGATTGCAAGATCTTCATGAAGGTAATCCGCGTATTCTTTTTCAGCATACCATTTGGCATCCCAATCACGGATGATGCCGACACGCATACCAATTGGATGTACTTTTTGACCCACGATTTTACCTCCTTATTTTTCTGCAACAGCTACAGTGATGTGAGCTGTACGTTTGTTGATTGGTGAAGCTGAACCTTTCGCACGTGGACGGAAACGTTTCATAGTTGGTCCTTCGTTTGCGAATGCTTCAGATACTACCAAGTTAGCTTTGTCCAAACCAAAGTTGTTTTCAGCGTTAGCTACAGCTGAATTCAAAACTTTCAAGATGATTTCAGCAGCTTTGTTTGGTGTGAATGTCAAGATTGCAATAGCATCGGCTACGCTTTTACCACGGATGTTGTCAAGAACAAGACGTGATTTACGAGGTGAAACACGTACTGTACGAGCCATTGCTTTAGCTGAAGTAATTTCTGCCATTTATGTTCTCCTTATTTTCTACGTGTTTTCTTGTCGTCTGCAGCGTGACCTTTGTAAGTACGAGTTGGTGCAAATTCACCAAGTTTGTGACCTACCATGTCTTCTTGGATGTAAACAGGTACGTGTTTACGTCCGTCATAAACTGCAATAGTGTAACCAATGAAACTTGGGAAGATCGTTGAACGACGTGACCAAGTTTTGATAACTTTTTTCTTTTCGTCGTTAGCTTGAGCTTCAACTTTTTTCATCAAATGCTCATCGACGAAAGGTCCTTTTTTAAGACTGCGTCCCATTTTTATATTTTCTCCTTTAAATGTTGTACCACAGCGGCTTGCGCTCACATGGAGCGCTACCGAGCTGGCGGATTTACTAGATGCTTAAGCGACTAGTTTACTATTATTTCTCGTTGCGACGACGAACGATAAGTTTGTCAGATTTCGCTTTCTTGTTACGAGTTTTAAGACCAAGAGCAGGTTTGCCCCATGGAGTAGATGGTGCTTTACGACCAACTGGTGCTTTACCTTCACCACCACCGTGTGGGTGATCGTTAGGGTTCATTACAGAACCACGAACTGTTGGGCGGATACCTTTCCAACGGCTACGTCCTGCTTTACCAAGGTTCACAAGTCCATGTTGTTCGTTTCCGACAACACCAACTGTAGCACGACAAGTTCCAAGAATCATACGAACTTCGCCAGATTGAAGACGAACAAGAACGTATTTACCTTCTTGACCTAATACTTGAGCAGAAGCTCCAGCTGCACGGACCAATTCTCCACCACGACCTGGTTTCAACTCGATGTTGTGGATCAAAGTACCAACTGGGATGTTTGCAAGTGGAAGAGCGTTTCCGACTTTGATATCTGCTTCAGGACCTGAAACGATACGTTGACCAACTTCAAGACCTTTTGGAGCGATGATGTATGCTTTCACACCGTCAGTGTAGTGTACAAGAGCGATGTTTGCAGAACGGTTTGGATCGTACTCGATTGTTTTAACAACTGCTTCAACGTTGTCTTTGTTACGTTTGAAGTCAACCAAACGGTAGAAACGTTTGTGTCCACCACCTTGGTGACGAACAGTGATACGACCGTTGTTGTTACGACCAGCCTTGTTCTTCAAAGCAACAAGCAATGATTTTTCAGGAGTGCTTGTTGTGATTTCAGCGAAATCCAAAGAAGTCATATTACGGCGACCGTTTGTTGTTGGTTTATAAACACGAATTCCCACGATATTTCCTCCTTAGATTATTCAGCTTCAGCAGCGAACAACTCGATTGCTTTTGAATCAGCTGTAAGTGTGATGATAGCTTTTTTAGTTTTGTTAGTAAAACCAGTGTAACGTCCAACACGTTTTGCTTTTGGTTTTACGTTGATTGTGTTAACGTTGGCAACTTTAACACCTTCGAAAGCAGCTTCAACAGCTTGCTTGATCAAAAGTTTGTGTGCACGAGTGTCAACTTCAAATACATATTTTCCTGCTTCAAGTTGAGCCATTGAGCTTTCAGTGATGACAGGTTTTTTGATAACATCATACAAATTCATTATGCAAGAACCTCCTCGATTTTAGAGATAGCTGCTTGTGTGACAAGAAGTTTGTCGCTATTTGCGATGTCAAGAACACTTGCAGTTGTAGCAGTTGCAACTTTCACATTTGGAAGGTTACGAGCTGAAAGAGCTGCGAATTCATTTCCTTCTTCAAGGATAACAAGAACTTTTGAATCGATGCTCAATGCTGCAAGAACTTTTGCAAATTCAGCAGTTTTTGGAGCTGTAAATGAAAGAGCGTCTACAGCTACGAATTTGTTTTCAGCAACTTTTTCAGAGTAAACTGATTTAAGAGCTAGGCGACGAACTTTTTGTGGAAGTTTGTAGCCGTATGAACGTGGAGTTGGTCCGAAGACAACACCACCACCACGCCATTGTGGTGAGCGGATAGAACCTTGACGAGCACGTCCAGTTCCTTTTTGACGCCATGGTTTGCGTCCACCACCTGATACTGCAGAGCGGTTTTTAACAGCGTGTGTTCCTTGACGAAGGCTTGCGCGTTGGCTGATGATCACATCAAACACAACTGATTCATTTGGTTCAATACCAAATACTGCATCGTTAAGAACAACTTGGCCAGCTTCTTTACCAGTTTGGTCAAATAATGTTACGTTTGCCATTGTGACTGATTTCCCCTTTCTTTATTATTTACCAGCTTTAACTGCTGATTTGATAGTGATAAGAGATTTCTTAGCACCTGGTACGTTACCTTTGATAAGGATAACGTTCTTTTCTGGAACAACTTGTACAACTTCAAGGTTTTGAATTGTTACGCGGTCGCCACCCATACGTCCTGCAAGGTTTTTACCTTTGAATACGCGGTTAGGTGCAACAGGTCCCATAGAACCTGGACGACGGTGGTAACGAGAACCGTGAGCCATTGGTCCACGTGATTGTCCGTGGCGTTTGATAACACCTTGGAAACCTTTACCTTTAGAAGTACCAGTTACGTCAACAACGTCTCCAGCTGCGAATGTTTCAACTGTGATTTCAGTACCAACTTCCAAGCCTTCAACGTTTTTGAATTCACGAATGAAGCGCTTAGGAGCCGTGTTAGCTTTCGCTACATGTCCTTTAGCAGGTTTGTTGCTCAATACTTCGCGTTTGTCATCGAAACCAACTTGGATAGCGTTGTATCCGTCTGTTTCAACAGTTTTAACTTGAAGAACAACGTTTGGAGTTGCTTCAATAACTGTTACAGGGATCAATTCGCCAGCTTCAGTGAAGATTTGAGTCATTCCCACTTTTTTCCCTAAGATTCCTTTTGTCATGAGAAAATAGTTCCTTTTCTATATTTTTTATTCAAAAAGTTTTTAACGAGCGTTTTTTATGCTCAAGTCTAAGATACAAAGGGCGTCAAACTCAAAGTGAAAATAGGAAACTGACGCAGTGTCTAACAGACACTAGGAAGTTTATCTTTTTCACACCGAGTTTAGCCCGTGTTCAATTAAATTGAAACACCAGCCTCTGCTCTTTTATATTTTAGATTAAAGTTTGATTTCTACGTTTACACCACTTGGAAGATCCAATTTCATCAACGCATCAACGGTTTTTTGAGTTGGGTTAACGATATCGATCAAACGTTTGTGTGTACGCATTTCAAATTGTTCGCGAGAGTCTTTATATTTGTGAGTCGCACGAATGATTGTGTAGAGGCTACGCTCAGTTGGAAGTGGGATTGGACCCGCAACTTGTGCACCTGTACGAGTAGCTGATTCTACGATTTTTGCAGCCGCTGTGTCAAGCGTACGGTGTTCGTAAGCTTTCAAACGGATACGGATTTTTTTGTTTGCCATCTTTTTCTCCTTTTCGTCTATTTAAGATAATAGGCTAGCTCCACAAGAAAACCGACGCGCGTTGCGTGGCAATGCAACCGAGCGTGTCGCAACCTCTTGCATCAAAGCTAAGGCTGTAATTTACAGCACCATAATAGAATAACACAAAGCCCCTGCGATTGCAAGGGATTTGTGAGCTTTTTTTCGTTTTTTTAGGATGAAACTGTTTTCCTTTTTCATCTCCTTATGACTACTGATTTACGATCTTAAAATTCAATCTTTTCTTCTATATTAGACGAGTCATGTTGACTTCAAACTTATCTTCTGATTGATCCACTAAGATATCTGCTTCAGACTCGGTTTCTCTATAGTAACGCAGATATTGCTCCCGTCTCATCTGATGGCTAGCTAATATAAAGGAAGCATCGCGATTTCTCATAGTCGTATCTCGAGCTAGGCGCCTCTTTAATTCCGTTTCTTCGTCCGTGTAGAAACAGATGGTTTTATCAAAGAGTTCCTTGGGTAGAAAACCCACAGACATCCCTTCGACTATCAGTATTGGTTTTGAACCAGATAAGACTTCGCTTGGCTTCCAAGGTTCATCAATCGTCAAGATGTCCATGCCAGCCTTTAAGGCGAGAATATCTCTCTCCAAACTCGCCAGTTCATGCGCCACTGGTAGACAAGCTGTCACTTTTTGATTTGGTGCTTGCTTTGGCACTACCAGATGACGTTCTGAGGTGATATAGGGGTCTGTTTCTAGTAGATTTACTTTTTCAGCATCTAGGGCTTGAAACAATTCTTGAGCAAAGGTTGATTTCCCTGACGCTCCGTGACCGTAGATCCCCAGTGTTTTGACTTTTCCAGTTTCGATCTCTGAGACCAGTTGGTCTATTAAGTCTTTTTTCTTCATTCTCTCTTCACCTGTTCATAGCTTTCTTTTCCGTCATTGAGCTTGTCCCAAATCACTACTTGACCACTTTTGAGAGATTTTTGCACATCGATAATTCGTTGATTAGAGGATCCTCGGAACTGGAGCATGAGATTGCGCTTGCTTTTGTCATAACGACCATCGACAAGGATGTCAATCAGCGACAAGAGTTCCAGTTTGTCTGGAGTCTCCAGCATCATCTCTTCCCAAGTATAACCTGTCCAAGACCAGATGTCTTTATCTGGCAATTCCTTACGAATGCGTTTAACGAGAGGCAAGAGAATCCCAGTATTTAGAAAAGGTTCTCCTCCCAGCAAAGTCAAGCCTTGAACATAGGGTTGGGCAAGATCTTCCATAATCTGTTCTTCTAACTCTGCTGTATAAGGAATGCCTGCATTGAAAGACCAAGTCGCAACATTATAGCACCCTTCACAGTGGAACATACAGCCTGCGACATAGAGAGAGTTGCGCACGCCTTCTCCATCTACAAAGTTAAAGGCTTTGTAGTCAATAATTCGCCCTTTACTAAGCTCCTCGCTTTTCCATTCACCTGGTTTTGGTGTATTCCATGTCATGCTGTCTACTCCAAGTCTATCCAATAGCGCTCCGTTCCGTTTCGAACATCCTCCAACTCCCCACCATTAGCTAAGATAACAGCTCGGCTTGCTGGATTTTCTGTGCTACAAGTTACCAGAGCTCGTTTAATATTCTTCCCCTTAGCAACTTGTAGACCTTGTCGGAGGGATTCTTTCGCATAACCCTTACCTCTTTCAGAGGGGCGGACGGAGTAGCCAATATGGCCCCCATTTTCTAGTAAGTAGTCATTTAACCGGAGACGAAGGTTGAGAAAGCCAAGAGCCTGGCCTGCTATGTCAAAACTAACCAGCTGGATAGCAGGAACCCAGTTTTCAGGAATATTGAGTCCCGCTTCCGCTTGAAGATTTTCTTCTAGCCACTCTTCATAAACAAAATTGTTGGCGTTCCAAAACCCACCATCGTGGGGTGATTGAGTCTGTTCAAACTCTGCCATCATCTCTAAAACTGTTTCTTTATCTGCCAATGTCGGTCTGCGTAGTTCCATCCTTACCTCCTGCTAAGAGAAAAGCGAGAGCGGACTCTCACTTTTATTTTTTCTTTTTCTTGTTTAAAAACTGTTCTCTGAGGTTGAGCAAGCGTTCTTTTTTTCCTACTCCACCTTTCGAATGTTTTTCATGATAACGGGTCACTTGAGCGCGTCCCTTATCATCTAATTGGTATTTCCCCATTCTATTTCCTTCTAATTTGTTACTTCATGTCCTGCCGTTTTAATGGTTGAGCCATTCATATGTTTGACCCGCGCAGCGATTTCCTTGTGGCGTCCGTTAACCATTGGACGCGCTTGAGGGTTTCCAAGATAGCCACAAGTTCGTTTCACAACATCTACTGTTTTTGGGTCGTTATTGCCACAGTTGGGACAAGCAAAACCTCTCTCAGTCGGTTCAAAATCCCCTTCAAAATCACACTTGTAGCAGCGATCAATCGGAGTATTGGTCCCTAGATAGCCGACACGGTCATAGGCATAGTCCCACACTGCCTCCAGAGCCTTCGGATTTTGCTGAAGAACTGGATACTCACAATAGTGGATAAAGCCACCTGACGCACCTGCTTCTGGATAGACTTTTTCAAAATCCAGTTTCTCAAACGGTGTTGGATTTTTACGAACATCATAGTGGAAAGAGTTAGTGTAGTATTCCTTGTCCGTAATATCAGGAATAGAGCCAAACTTCTCTGTATCCAAGCGACAGAAGCGGTCTGTCAGACTTTCAGACGGTGTGGAGTAGATAGAGAAATGGTAACCATATTGGTCAGACCACTCTTCCACACGACGTTTCATATCACGAATAATATCCAGTGTGAATTCCTTGGCTTCAGGATTGCTTTCCCAGCTATTTCCAAAGAAGACAGTCGCTACTTCATACAGACCGATATAGCCCAACGAAACTGTCGCTCGACGATTCTTAAAAAGCTGGTCAACACTTTCTTCTTTTCCAAGACGGCGGCCAAAGGCTCCATACTGATAAAGGATAGGAGCATTTGCTGGTGTCGCTTCCTTGGTTCGTTCGACACGGTAAACCAGAGCATCTTCTGCGATGTTCATCCGTTCGTTAAAGATTTCCCAGAACTTGTTCAGATCACCTTCGGACTCGAGGGCGATACGAGGCAGATTGACTGTCACAACACCTAGATTCATACGACCTGAATTGACCTCGACACCATTCTCATCCTTCCATCCTTGGAGGAAAGAACGGCAACCCATAGGAACCTTGAAAGAACCTGTCAGCTCGATAATCTTATCATAGGACAAGACATCTGGATACATCCGCTTGGTTGCACACTCAAGAGCCAACTGTTTGATGTCGTAGTTAGGTGAACCTTCCTCTAAATTGAGTCCTCTTTTTAGCGTAAAGATGAGTTTAGGGAAGATGGCTGTTCGATGTTCTGAACCAAGGCCCTTGATACGAATGGTCAAGATAGCTTTTTGAATTTCACGCTCAAAACGATTGGTTCCCAGACCAAAACCTAGTGAAGTAAAAGGTGTTTGTCCATTTGAAGTGAAGAGAGTATTGATTTCATACTCGAGAGATTGCATGGCATCGTAGATGTCCTTTTGCGTTTTCTTCCAAGCGTAATCTTCCCGTTTTTCAGGTAAGACCCATTCTTCTGCATCCTTGAGATGCTTTTGGTAATTCTTCTCTGCATAAGGAGCCAAGACTTCATCAATACGGTCAGCTGAACAGCCCCCGTACTGGCTAGAAGCGACGTTAGCGATGATTTGTGAAATTTGAGCTGTCGCAGTCTGGATAGACTTGGGACTCTCTACCTCCGCATTTCCAATCTTAAAACCATTTTCCAACATGCCTTTAAAATCAATCAAACAGCAGTTGGTCATAGGAGTGTAGGGACTATAGTCCAAATCATGATAGTGGATATCTCCTTTTTGGTGAGCATTGGCTACGTGCTTAGGAAGCATTTGCAGTCCGATTGATTTCCCAACAATCCCTGCTGTCAAATCACGCTGGGTATTAAAGACATCACTGTCTTTATTGGCATTTTCATTGACAACTGCCTGATCTTTATTAAGAAGCTTATGAATGCTAAAGTTGATATCTGTCGCTTTTGAGCGCTCAAAATCCCTTTGTGTCCGATAAGTGATATACTCCTCAGCCAGCGCATATTCTTTGGCTTCAAGGAGTTCATGTTCTACGATATTCTGAATCTCGTAAATCTTGACACCTTGAGGGAAACGACTGTGAATTTCCGCAACAATACGCTCAAGCAGTCCATTTAGACGTTTTTCGACCAAGGGTGTCACATCCATGACTTTGTCAGCCGCCTTGTGGAGAGCTTTGTCAATCTTGTCTATATCAAACACTACACGTCTACCATCTCGTTTTTCAACAAACAAGGTGGGAACGGTTGCAAGCTTTTCTTCTAATACAATCATATCCATGCTCTTTTCTATTTTACTTCTTAAGTGATATTATACCACTCTAAAAAGAAAAATCAATATCTTGTGTTAAAAATTCTAAAATTTTTAAAAATACACAAGATATTGATTTGTTATTTAGATTTATAAAGCTTGAATTCCTTACTATCCGTCTGAACAAGCTCGTATTTTTCACTAAGTAGGCTCTCTACATCCGACCACAAGGCAACCTTTTGGTTGACCAAAATCATCTTCGGTTGATTTTCTTTCAAGTCATTGACTAGTTTCGTTTTATTCTCGTCGCTTGCAGTATAGAGCGTCGGTGTTACTAGAGAGCTTGGTGCCAAGCGTTCACTTGCTCGATAAAAATCTGGACGATCATCCCAAGCATAGACACGATCTTCAGAGCTCGTTTGCTGCTTGACCAAGCTAGCAAGCTGCTCGCGTTCCTGATAAGTACTTGGATGCGAAATATAGCGACTCAAAACAGGTAGGAAAAGTAAAGAGACTATCGCAATTAATGGTAGATAGAAATTTCCCTTGAGGTAGCGACCAAAGAGTGATGAAGAACGAACTCTTCGTCTACTACGACTGATACGATCAGAGCTTCCTTCTTTGATGTTGGTTAACAATAACAATGTCAGAAAGGGCAAAATCGCTGCCAAACGTGAGCCATGCAAAGGTTCCTTTGAAAGAATTAACAAAGAAAGAGTTACTAATAATCCTAAAATAGCGCCTATTGAGACAGCAGATTGCTGAGCTGACTTGGTCTGAAACAATCCTGAAAAGATCAATGTCAAAGTCCCAACACCGATGGATAGCAAACCATAGAAAGCAGCATTCTCCATAAGATTGGTATTTGAAAATAGACTAAGCGTATCTATTGGATACAAAGTATGGCTAATCGCATCACCAAAAGTTCCTGTTAAGACTGTATAGTAGCCAATTGGATAAAAAAGGAGAGAAAATCCTAGAGCTGATGCGAAAAATTGATACAAACCATGAGCAAATTTACGCTTGGCAATATTAAATCCAAACAAACTCAAGGCAAGTATGACTGCAAACAAAGCTGTGGGAATAGGTGATAGGAAGAAAGCTAAGGCTAAACTCATCCCAACTCGCAAGAAACCTTTATCGTTACTTGGATCATCCAGATAGTCAGCCACTAGACTAAAACTATAAAACAGGAAAGGCAAGGCCACAACTACTGCATAGCTACCGCCAAATCCCAGACTGCCCACAAGAAGATAGAAAATCAACAAAAGCTGTCTAGCCTGTTCTCCCTGACCTGTCAAGGTATCAGCGGATTTAAATAGAAAAACACCAGCTCCGAACAAGGCCAACCATTCCACCAAAGCAAAAAGGATATTCCCTTGAGAGAGATAGATTAGTACGTAATAAAGCAGTCCATTTGAACCATAATAATCCGTGTAAATCTGCCCACTCTGATGTAGCGCCCAACCAGTATAAAGATCTTGCATCTGTTGAGGACTCACCAAACCAAAGATCAGAGGCAACATGACAGAAACAGCTGTAGCAGCCAGACTCCAAATTGCCATACTAAAAAATGGAAGCGGAGTTCGTTTCTTCTTACCTTGCTCCAGTCCAAATTCAGACTCTTGATCCAGCCGTTCCCGATACTGGTATCGAAATTCTTCTAGCTGTTCGTCTTTTTCCTCATATACGTTCATTCAATTTCTCCTCTAAGTTTATCTGTTTTAGTATATCAAAATCTTACAGGAATGTCAGCTAGGGATTGATATTTCCTTAACTTCTTATCTAGCTCAGCATAGCGTTCAATCTCTCGAAAACGGTGTAAACTGCTTGTTTGAAACTCTAGGATAAAATCATATTCTTTTTGATTTAGCATTTTCATCCTCCTGCTTATCTATTCGCAAAAAGACAAAAAAGATCCAGCCTTGGGCTAGATCTTGGTGGATAGTTAGAGCATGGGCGCAAACAACTGGACAATTTCCTTGATTAAGCTTTGATACCAGCTTGTTTTGATTGTGTGGGGATAAATTTCTTGAGAAACCTTAAAAATCTCTTCGAAGTCCCTCTCAATATCGATGATAGACTGTGTTCTATAAAGCAAAACGCCATTTTCATAGTGGTGAAGCAAGCTACGATAATCAAAATTGATGGTTCCCACAGTAGCCACCTCTCCATCAACAAGCATTTGCTTGCTATGAAGAAATCCGGGACTGTACTCGTAAATGCGAACTCCCGCAGATAGCAAATCTGGATAGGCTCCCCGAGTAACTAACTGAATAACCTTCTTATCTGGGATACACGGCGTCACAATTCGCACATCTACCCCTCTCAGAGCTGCATTTTTGATACTTTCTGTTAAATCATAGTCAGTGATCAGATAGGGAGTCGTGATATAGACGTAATCTGTAGCTTGATTGATAAGATTTTGATAGACCGTTTTTCCAACTTGAGCTCGGTAGATGGGTTTTGGCCCGCTACTATAGGGAATACAGAGCCCCATCCCATCTTTTGGTTGATTTTCGAGATGGTATTGGTCAAAGTCACTAATTTCCCCACGGTTGATATACCAGGTGGATAAAAAGAGTCTAGTAAAAGCCTTGACCGCTGATCCATCTAGGCGAATACCGCTATCTTTCCAATAACCAAAGCGTTCGATATGGTTGATATACTCATCTGCCAGATTAACACCACCTGTATAGGCAATCTGCCCATCGATAATCATGATTTTACGGTGGTCACGGTTGTTATAGGCAACGGTCAAGCGCGGAATCACCTTGTTAAATTTATGGGCTTCAATTCCTCGGCTACGAAGCTGGATGGTATAATCCCCAGGCAAGGTTGCCATACAACCAATATCATCATAGAGGAGCTTCACTTCTACTCCTTGAGCTGCCTTTTCTTCCAAAATCTCCAAAATGCTGTCCCACATCAAGCCTTCTTCGATGATATAGTATTCGAGAAAGATAAATTTCTCAGCTTTTTTGAGATCCTCCAACATCTGGCGCCACATACTTTCACCTGAAGGGAAGAAATGGGTATCTGTTCGATTATAGACATCCGCATTCGTATCCATACTGAGGAGGGATTTGATGACTCCGTAAGCCGACTTATCTTGTTCTTTTAACTCCAAACGGAGGGCTCTGCTATTGTCCTCTCGGTCAACCATTGATTGAAGCTGCTTTAGCTGTTTCATTTCTTTTTTAGATAAACGGCGTTCTCCAAACATGATATAGAGCAAGGGGCCAAATACTGGCACAAAGGCTACTAACAGCCATGTTACCTTACTCTCAGGATTCATGGACCGATTGACAATCGATACAATGGTCGCCATACTCACTAAAATAACTAGGATAATCCAGATAATTGGAGCCATCTGCCCTAGATAGAGAAATAAACCAAAGACGATAAACAACTCTGCCAACATAATGGTAATACTAAAACCATACTTGGACATGAGTAGCTGCATTTTTCTAGCCGTCATACATCCCCTTCCTTTTCTAACATTCTCCTTAACTGCTTGATAAACTAATGTTTCTACTAGTATACCTCAGTTCAGGGGTAGATGGCAACCTTTTACCTTTTTATATTTTTAACTAGGATATTAAGGGACTTAAAAAGAACTACCAAAATGATAGTTCTTTCCAATATTATTTATATTTTCGGGAATACGTCGCTTCCTCTTAAGTTAATCTCTAGAAAAGTTCTTTGTAGAGAGCAATAGTTTCTTCTAAGGTTGGCATAAATGGATTACCTGGCGCACATGCATCAATCAAGGCATTCTTAGAAAGGTAGTCAAAGTCAAAGTCCTTTTCTTCGATACCGAGTTCAGTGAGTTTCTTAGGAATACCAACGGTTTCAGACAGCTTCTCAATTTCAGCAATAGCATAGTCAGCACATTCTTGGTCTGTTTTCCCTTCAACATGGAGTCCCAAGGCCTTGGCTACATTGCGGAAAGCTTCTGGCACGCGTTTGGCATTTTCACGTTCAACAACTGGAAGAAGCATGGCACAGCAGACACCATGTGGTAAGTTATACACTGCACCGAGTTGGTGAGCCATTGAGTGAACGTAGCCCAAACCAGCGTTGTTAAAACTCATACCGCCAAGGAAGATCGCATTAACCATCGCCTCACGCGCTTCGATATCTTGGCCATTAGCCACAGCACGAGGGAGATACTCCTTGATGAGTTCAATCGCTCCGATAGAGAGTTTCTTGGTCACATTATAAGCACCTGGTGTTACTAAGGCTTCGACAGCGTGAGTAAGAGCATCCATACCTGTCGCCGCTGTCAATCCTTTCGGTTTTGAAAGCATGAGTTCTGGATCATTGACAGAGATGAGGGCAAGACTGTTCTTATCAACCATTACCATCTTGACCTTGCGTTCTTCATCAGTAATGACATAGTTAATGGTAATTTCTGCTGAAGTTCCAGCTGTTGTATTGATAGCAACCACTGGCAACCCTTTTTCAGCAGACTTGTGAAGTCCTTCGTAGTCCTGTGGTTTGCCACTATTTGTAGCGATGATAGAGATACAACTAGCCGCATCCTGTGGAGACCCACCACCAAGACTGATGATAAAGTCACATCCATGCTCTTTCAGGGCAGCCACTCCGTCTGTGACGTTCTTGCAAGTCGGATTTGGCTCCACATCGCTAAAGATCACATATTCGATCCCTTCAGCATCTAAGGGTTTTAGGACTTTGGGTAAAATATCACTACCTTCGATGAACTTATCTGTCACCAAAAGGGCCTTCTTATACCCAAGTTCCTTGATATACGGACCTACTTCATTTACAACACCTTTACCGATAAGGTTAACTGATGGAACGTAAAATGTAGCCATATGCTTTTCCTCCTGCGCCTTTGCGCTATTTGATTATTTACTATAAGTATACGATGTTATAGGGTGCTTTACAAATATTTGTAAGCGTTTTAAGTAAAAAATCAGTAAAGAAGCACTGGTCACGTTTTAAAACAAAAAAGCTCCAAAAAGGCTGATTTCATCTCATTGGAACTTTTACTTAATGATTATTGCTTAGTTAGGACTACTCGGTCAGATGCCTCTCGGTCCATATCGTCGATAATCATTTGATTACCATTAACCGCATAAATTTTGACATCATCATCGATAATGACACGTTGATTTTCTGGCTCAAAGCTGACTTGCTTGATTTCCTTATCTCCATCTGGCTCGACCTCAGTCCATGTACCAGTTTTACCTGTTACAACAAGAGTGATCTGGTCATTCTCATCTTTTCCAGTATAGGTACCATCGATGTTAGTAGGTTGGGCTACAGTAGTGTCCTGACTTGAGGAGGCTTGTGGTTGGCTGGCACTTGTTGCAGCGCTAGAAGATGATTCTTGTTGAGTAGATGGTTGCTGAGCAGATTGCTGGGTAGGGGCTTGCGCCTTAGGTCCACAAGCTGCTAAAAGACTAAGAATTGCTAGGGAAGCAATAGAAAGTGTGAATGTTTTCGTTCTCATAGCGATTTCCTTTCTTTTGTGCCAATGTTTTGCTGGAACAGTTTCCAGATGTACCTCCTACCTCCAGTATAACAACTTAAGCCTAGAAGGTCAACTAGTCCCATCGCTTCCTAACAAACTCGCTCGTACTTCCGAGATAAAGTAGAGTGACCCCGTCACGAAAAGCAAGTCCTGATCATTGGCCTTTTCTTCAAATTCGCTGATGAAATCGCCATAGGAAGGAATCAAATCGTAACCCGCCACATCCTTCTCATCCAAAGAACCTTGGTAGTCAAAACCTGTCACCTTAAGTTCCACCTGAGGCAACTGCTCAGATAGATAACCTAACATCCCTTGATAATCTTTGCGTTTAAGGGCACCAAAAAGGATACGGACTTGATAGCCTTGTTGGATTTTCTCTTGAATAAACTCGACCAAACGGGTTAAGGCTGGAAGATTGTGAGCCCCATCTAGGTAGATTTGCGGGCGAATCCGTTCCAATCGACCTGCCCAATGGGTCTCTTGCAAGGCCTGTCTCACAAGCTGTTCATCGACTTTTTCCTCTCTTGACGCCATAAACAGAAGAAAGGTTTCTAAAGCCAGGGTAGCATTTTCTTGCTGATAAGCACCTTCCAAACCGATTTCGAGCTGTGAAAGGCTTGCTAGCTTACTTGAAAAATCCCCCGCATTCAAGATGAAGTCTCGTCCAGCTTGATAAAGTTCAACAGCTAACTCTCTTGCTCTTTTTTGACAGACAAGCTCAGCTTCTGGAGCAAGCTTGGCAATAACCGCCTGCTTGCCAGCCTTGAAAATACCAGCTTTCTGCTCGGCTATTTCCTCCAGACTATCGCCCAAGGTCTCCTGATGATCTAGCCCAATGGAAGTAATAACTGCAATTTCTCCTGTTACGACATTAGTGGTATCAAGCAAACCACCAATCCCCACTTCTAGCAGGACTAGATCCACTCCCTGCTCTTTAAAGTAAAGCAAGGCAATCAAGGTCAACAACTCAAAGAAAGACAATTGATCATGTGTTTCTAAGAGAGTTTTCTCCATCTCCTTGACTTGGTTAGCTATACGGACAAAGTCTTCCTCTGCGATTGGTTGCCCATTGATACAGATTCGATCATGGATACTGATGATATGAGGAGAGGTAAAAGTACCAACTTTTTTACCATGAGTTGCAAACAACTCCCTCATAAAGGCAATAGTTGACCCTTTACCGTTAGTCCCTGTTACGTGGATAATAGGATAGGCCCTCTCTGGATTCCCCAGCAAATCCACTGCTCGCTGCATTCTTCCAAGTCCAGATCTAAAGTTTAAACCAATCCGACTATGAAGCCATTCTTCTACTTCAAACATGCATATCTCCTTAACAAAAGTACATTCCACTACCACAACAAAGTATAATTACAAGTAAAAAGCGAGGTCGGGACAAAAATCCCGACCTCTTACCTGGTTAGCTAATCACTAGCTACTATGAATTTTAGCGCAGGGCTAAAAACGTCCACTGGACTTACTTACGGTCTTTATTTTTAGCGTAAGGGTAAAAATATTCCCCAGACTTACCAGTTCTCTCTTAGTTAAAGGAACTGGGGTAAAAATATCCCCCGGACGTTCCAACTCTTCTAATTTTCAGGAGTTGGGCTGATACAGTCTCCCAGACTTACTTACAATCTTTATTTTTACTCCTCCATAAAGCTGTTGAAGACTTCTTCGATCATGTTCCATTCGTCTTCTGAGTCTTCTGGGATTGGTTGCAATTCGCCTTCTGTTCCGTCTTCATTTTCGATGAATGAGTAAGCTTGGATTTCAACTTCACCATTTTCATCTTCTTCTGCATTAACTGGCACTAGAAGAACATAGTTCTTGCCAAATTCTTCTTTCCCGTCGATGGTCAAAAGAATTTCAAACAAGGTTTCATTTCCTTGCTCATCTACTAGTGTAATCAATTCACGTTCTTCGTGGTCATGGTTGTGATCGTGTGACATAGTTTCTCCTCTGTCTTAAAATTTTCTATCTAAATAATTTTGCAAAATCAGCTGAGCAGCCAATTTATCAATGACTTTTTTTCGCTTGTTGCGACTGATGTCAGCCTGCTCAATCAACATACGCTCAGCTGCGACTGTCGTCAAGCGCTCATCTTGATACTCTACTGGCAAACTAAAAAGTTCCTCTAGTTTTGCTCCGTAGGCTTGACTAGCTTCTACTCGCGGACCGCTGGTATTGTTCATGTTTTTAGGCAGACCTACTACAAAACGTTCCACCTTATAGCTGTCAACCAATTCCTTGATACGGTCAAAACCAAACTGGCCCTGATCCTCATTAATCTGGACGATTTCAAGTCCCTGAGCGGTGAAGCCCAGTGGATCGCTAATGGCCACGCCTACCGTTTTTGAACCGACGTCCAATCCCATAATTCTCATAGATTATAGATCGACTCCTTGTCCTTTAAGGTAATAGCGTACCAATTCTTCAACAATTTCATCACGCTCATACTTACGGATTTGATTTCGTGCATTATTGTAACGAGGAACGTAGGCAGGGTCTCCACTCAATACATAACCGACGATTTGATTTATCGGATTATAACCCTTTTCATTCAGAGAAGCATAGACATCTGTCAACGTTTCACTGATTTCCTTCTTGTTGGAATCATCCAATTTAAAACGTACAGTTTCTTCAGTAAATCCCATTCTAACACCCTCTTTCCTTAGAATAGTACTATTATAGCATATTTCCTTACGTTCTACAATTAAGTCAATCCATTTATTTGGATTTTCTTACTGTTCTGTCGCACCATTTGCCACTCTGTCTGCGATATATTGGCTTGGTTCATTTTTCAAAAGAGTCTCTAAGCCAAGATTTTTCAAATAATCTGTCTGTGACGCCTTTTTGACATCCAAGACTTGTAAATCATAGGTCGTTGTGGTCTGGATTTCAGTCTCACTGAGCAGTTTGGTTTCAAGTGTAAAACCTGCCAATTTGCGCGCTTCCTGAAGCATTTCATCCTTTTCTTCTGCTTCTAAAAGAGCTTTTTGAGTTTCTTCAAGACCGTGGTCAGCGATAAAGGATTTCAATTCCTCACTTAAGGGCCGTATCTGCCGAATAACCAATTTTAGAAATTGTTTCCCTTTATAGGTAATGGTTTGCGTTTGCTTGACGCCATCTCCTGACTCGGGGAAAATCAAAGTCTTGGTCACAACCGTATTCTTTTCCGCATTTTCCAAAATGGGCAGAGTAGACTGGAGTGTTTCGGATTCATGTTTTGAACTGGATGTCGTTTCCTTCTTTTGGCTACATCCTGCAAGTAGCAGGAGGAGAGTAGCTGCGCCAATTACTATCTTTTTCATAATTCCTCACATGATTTTTTGATAAAAAATGAACAAGGCTAGGAGATACCCCAGCCTCGATGTTTATAGAGCTGCACGCAAACGTGCTTCTGCATTTTCTACATTACGGACAGAGCGTGGTAAAAAGGCACGGATATCATCTTCTTTGTAACCGACCTGCAAACGCTTCTCGTCAACTAGAATAGGACTTTTTAAGATCCGTGGCGTTTCCATGATTAAGTTGAGTACTTCATTCACACTCAAATCTTCGATGTCAACTCCTAAAGCTTTCGCATAGCGGTTTTTTGATGATACAATGCTGGCAATTCCATTATCTGTCTTTGTCAGAATATCAAGTAGTTCTTCTCTCGTAATCCCTTCTTTACCAAGGTTTTGTTCTTTATAACTTAACTGGTGTGCGTTGAGCCAAGTCTTCGCTTTCTTACAGCTTGTGCAACTGGAGACGGTATAAATCTTAATCATGTGCCTACCCCTTTCGCTACATGTTACTATCAGTTTAATCTATTATACCATAAAAAACATCCGACTTGCGACCTATTTTTAAAAAAATTTAACTTTTTTCGCTATTTTCGTACTTTTTTCTTGACAAAATCAATTTATAGCCAACTTTTAAATTTTTTGATGTACATTCGTTTCACAACTGTAACACTGATCATATAGAGAACGATTATCAATAGCAAAAAAAGGAAATAAATTGGTTTCAAAGGGATTAAATGAAGGAGGCCAGCGATTGAAGAATAGGGAAGGAAGGTCACAAAACTGGCTGCTAGCAAGGTTGTTCCAAGAACAAACCATGATGGACGACTTTGTAAGAAAGGAAGCTTTGCTGAACGAAGCATATGGATAACCATGGTTTGGGACCACATGGATTCAATGAACCAACCTGTCTGGAACAAGATGATAAAGTCCGTTGCCGACTCTGCTCCGTGGACATAGGCTTGACCTGTCGCCATTGGAACAATGACAAAATAGAGCAAGATAAAGGTCAAAATATCAAAGGCAGAAGAAATCGGACCCATCCAAATCATAAAGCGAGTAATAGACTTGGCTTCCCACTTATGAGGATGTTTTAAAAAGTCTTCATCTACATTATCAAATGGCAAGGCAATGCAAGAAAGATCGTAGACTAGGTTTAACACAATCAAGTGAATCGGAGCCATAGGAAGGAAAGGCAAAAAGATACCAGACACTAAAAGAGAGAAAATGTTCCCGAAATTAGAGCTGACCGTCATCTTGATGTATTTGGTCATGTTGGCATAGACCTTGCGTCCTTCAACCAAACCTTTTTCAAGCACCATCAAATCTTTATCTAGCAAAATGACATCAGCTGTCTCTTTGGCAATATCTACTGCTGTATCAACAGAAATCCCCACATCTGCTACTTTCATAGAAGGGGCATCATTGATCCCATCTCCCATATAGCCGACACAATGTCCATTAGATTTGATTTGTAAAATAATTCGTGCTTTTTGATCTGGAGAGAGTTTGGCAAAGACAGTCACCTTCTCAACTGCTTGGGTCAACTCTTCGTCCGTCATGGCATCAATATCAGAACCCAGCAAGATTTGATCAACGTCTAAACCAACTTTTTCACATACCGCTTGTGTTACCTTCTCATTGTCCCCCGTCAAGATTTTCGTTTGAACACCATGCTCCAGCAAAGCTTGGATAGCAGGGGCTGCAGATGGTTTTGGTGGATCTAGAAAGGCAAGATATCCTGTTAGAATCATCTCCTTTTCATCTTCAACGGAGTAAGCAAAACCTTCTTTTAGGCCTGTTTTATAGGCGACTCCCAAGACTCGCAAGCCCTGTTGATTGAGTTGGTCTACTTCTTTTAAGATTTCCACTCGGATATCATCCGTCAGAGGGCTAATCTGACCTTGATATTCCACATGGGTTGAAATCGCAAGCATTTCCTCTAGGGCACCCTTGGTTACCAAACTAACAACTTCGTTTTCATCCTTGACGATAACACTCATCCGTCTGCGTTCAAAATCAAAGGGCAATTCATCTATTTTTTGGAAGCTAGTATCCAAATTTTGTAGAATAGCGTGTTCTTTAGCTTCTTTTTCAGTTCTACTGATAATGGCACGGTCCATCAAGTTTTTCAAACCGGTTTGAAAATAGGAATTGAGATAGGCACGTCTCAACACAGACAAATCCAAATCTCCATGTATATCCAAAGGATATTCAAGGACAATTTCGTCTTGGGTAAGGGTTCCGGTTTTATCCGTGCATAGGATATCAATAGCACCTAGATCTTGTATGGCATTGAGTTTTTTGATGACGACTTTTTCCTTGGCCATGATAATGGAGCCTTTTGCTAAACTTGCCGTGATAATCATGGGAAGCATCTCAGGTGTAAGCCCGACTCCTACGCTCAAAGCAAATACGCCAGCTTCTAACCAATCTCCATCTGTCAAGCCATTGGAGAGAAAGACGATGGGAACCATGACTAACATCAAACGGATTAAGAGCCAAGAGATACTGTTCATCTCCCGCTCAAAAGAGGTCGGTTCGTCATAGGTATTGAGGGTTTGCTCGATTTCTCCCATCATGGTGTCATCACCGACCGCTAGAACCAAAGCCTTGGCACTTCCTGATATCACATTGGTTCCCATAAAGGCGAGCGCTTCTGCTTCTAGCAGACTATCAAAGTTTGACTGACTCATTTTTGACAAGGCCAGTTTTTCAACCGAGTCACTTTCACCTGTCAAGCCAGACTGTTGAACAAAGAAATCGCGTGATTCAATTAAAATGAGGTCTGCCGGAATCATATCCCCAGCACTCAATTTGACTATATCTCCAACGACCAAATCTTCAATTGCAACCTCTAAACTCTGGCCCTCGCGAATAACCGTAGCTGTGTTCACAATCATTTTTGAAAGATTGGTCGCAGCTTTATCGCTCCGTAATTCTTGAACAAAGCGTATGCCACCAGATATTAAAACGAGAACGACGATGATGATAGAGGTTGTCGGATCCTCTTGTCCAGGCTTCGCCAACCAGACATTGGTCACCATGGAAATCATTGCAATGACCAGCAGGATGATTGTAAATGGATTGATAATAGATTCGTAAATCTTTTTGAGGATACTGTCTTCTTGACCCTTGGTGATGGTGTTTTCACCATATAGGTTACGATTTTCCTCCACCTGCTCCTCAGTCAAGCCTGTTAGACTTGTCTTGTAAAAAGATAGAGTTTCTTTTAGAGGTGTGTGAATAGCTGCTGCTAATCTTTCTTTTGTAGTTTTCATTGGTTTCTCCTATCTGTATGAATAATGTGTTTCATACACAGAGACCAATCACTTTATAAGGGCAAAACGACACAAATCAGCGATTGGCTGTGTATGTGCGGTTCTGGGTGATCGTCAATTTGCATCGTCTGTCTCCTTTCCTTGTTCTAAAACAGTAGAAAATCCCACCATAAAATGGCAGGATTAAAAAACTCATTATCTGTTTTTTCGTTCAAGCTTTAACTCCATAGGGCAATGAAATGAGCTTAGTCTTGGCCTTCGCGACCAGGACTGTTGACCAACGAGTAGTGTCTCCACTGCTTTGCGGTAGTCATCCGTATCCCTATGGTAGTCTCACCTACCGTTTTCGTCTATCAGTATAAACCTTTAAAATATAAAAGTCAACGATTTATCTCATTTTTTAGATAACAATCAATTCTTTCGGAGCAAGGGTCAATAATTCACATCCGTTATCTGTAATCAGGATATCATCTTCAATACGAACCCCGTATTTGCCTTCGATATAGATACCAGGCTCATCTGTCAAGGTCATGCCTGCCTTAATCGTATCAGTTGATGTTTGGCTAAAGTAAGGTTCTTCGTGGATATCCAGTCCGATACCGTGTCCGATACCGTGGGTAAAGTAGTCGCCATAACCCGCTTCTACGATAATATCACGAGGAATTTTGTCAAAGTCGCGGAAACCTAGACCTGCCTTGGCTTGGTCAATCAGAGCTTGGTTGGCTTTCAAAACTGTGTTGTAGATTTCTGCTTGCTCGTCACTGACATGACCTAGATAAATGGTCCGTGTCATATCACTCACATAGTGGTCGTAGAGACAACCGAAGTCCATGGTAATGGCTTCGCCAAGCTCTACTGGCTTATGCATAGGATGAGCGTGGGGTTTGGAAGAGTTGATACCACTCGCTAAAATGGTATCAAAAGACAAGCCGGCCGCTCCTAGCTCACGCATGCGGAAATCAAGGAAGTTGGCAATCTCAATCTCTGTCTTTCCTGGTTTGATAAAGTCAAGTGCATCGCGGAAAGCTTGGTCTGAGATGGAACAAGCCTTGCGAATAGTCGCAATCTCTTTCTCATCCTTAATCATTCGAAGACCTTCAACAAACTGAGTCTGCGGAAGCAAATCAATCCCTGTAAAAGCTGCCTGCATACGGTGGTAATAAGAGACCGAAATCTCGTCCTCAAAACCGATGCGAGACAAGCCCATATCCTTGACAATTCCTGCAATGACAGCCAACTCATCGCGGTCAGCCACAATCTCAAAACCTGTCACTTCTTGCTTGGCCGCAATGATATAGCGAGAGTCTGTCACCAAAACCTGACGGTTACGGCTGATGAAGACTGTTCCGTTTGAGCCCCAAAAACCGGTCAAATAATAGACGTTTTTAAGGTTATTGATGATGATACCATCTAGTTCTTTTTCTTGCATTTTAGCTAGAAATGCTTGTACACGTTTATTCATGATGTAACTTTCCTTTCAAATAGTGTCCTGTGTAGCTGGCTTCATTGCCCGCTACTTCTTCTGGAGTTCCTGTTGCGATGATAGTTCCACCACCGACACCGCCCTCAGGTCCCAAGTCGATAATATGGTCTGCTGTCTTGATAACATCTAGATTATGCTCGATGACGAGGACGGTATTGCCATCGTCAACAAAGCGAGCCAAGACTTTAAGCAAGCGAGCGATGTCCTCGGTATGAAGCCCTGTCGTCGGCTCATCCAGAATGTAGAAAGATTTTCCTGTCGAGCGTTTGTGGAGCTCACTAGCCAACTTCATACGCTGAGCTTCTCCTCCAGAAAGGGTGGTAGCCGGTTGACCTAACGTTACATAGCCCAGCCCTACATCCTTGATGGTCTGGAGTTTGCGTTGAATCTTAGGAATGTGTTGGAAGAATTCCACCGCATCGTTGACGGTCATGTCCAAGACCTGCGAGATGTTCTTTTCCTTGTAGTGAACTTCTAGGGTTTCACTGTTGTAACGAGTTCCGTGGCAGACTTCACAAGCTACGTATACATCTGGCAAGAAGTGCATTTCGATCTTGATGATCCCGTCACCTGAGCAGGCTTCGCAACGACCACCCTTGACGTTGAAACTGAAACGGCCCTTCTTGTAGCCTCGTATCTTGGCTTCATTTGTCTGGGCAAAGAGGTCACGAATATCATCAAAAACTCCCGTATAGGTAGCTGGGTTAGACCTCGGCGTTCGTCCAATGGGGCTCTGGTCAATATCAATCAGACGATCGACATGCTCAATCCCCGTAATCGTTTTAAACTTACCAGGTTTGTCTGAGTTACGGTTGAGTTTTTGAGCAATGGCTTTTTTGAGGATGCTGTTGATTAAGGTCGACTTCCCTGAACCCGATACCCCCGTCACTGCGATGAATTTCCCTAGCGGGAAGCGAGCAGTGATATTTTGCAAGTTGTTCTCACGCGCTCCTGTCACCTCGATAAAACGACCATTTCCGGAACGGCGCTCTGCTGGCACTGGAATGGCACGTTTCCCTGACAAATACTGACCTGTGATAGACTTGCTGTTGCGAGCAACCTGTTTGGGCGTTCCTGCAGCAACAATCTCCCCACCAAAAACACCAGCACCCGGACCAACGTCAATCAGATAATCCGCCTCGCGCATGGTATCTTCGTCATGTTCTACCACGATGAGAGTATTGCCCAAGTCACGCATCTTTTTCAGACTGGCAATGAGACGGTCATTATCCCTCTGGTGGAGACCGATTGACGGCTCATCCAATATATAGAGGACGCCTGAGAGGTTGGACCCAATCTGGGTTGCCAAGCGAATTCGCTGACTCTCCCCACCCGAAAGGGTTCCTGCCGAACGTGACAGAGTCAAATAGTTAAGACCTACGTTATTGAGGAAGGTCAAACGATCCTTTATTTCCTTGAGAATGGGACGAGCAATGATGGCTTCGTTTTCAGACAAGGTCAGCTGGCTCACCAAGTCCAAGTGGTCTGCGATAGACAGGTCTGATATCTCTCCGATATGGGGTCCTTGCTCTCCACCCACACGAACAGACAAGGCCTGGTCATTGAGACGGTAGCCATGGCAAGTTCCGCAGGTTAGCTCATTCATGTAGAGGCGCATCTGGGTGCGCGTGTAGTCACTATTGGTTTCATGGTAACGACGCTTGATATTGCCAATCACTCCTTCAAAAGGAATGTCAATATCGCGCACACCACCAAATTCATTTTCATAGTGGAAATGAAATTCCTTGCCATCCGAGCCGTAAAGAATCAAGTTTTTATCTTCTTCTGACAAGTCCTCAAAGGGCTTATCCATATCGACTCCAAAGGCTGTCATGGCCTGCTCTAGCATGTTTGGATAGTAGTTAGATGAGATAGGATTCCAAGGCGTCAGCGCTCCTTCACGCAAAGTTTTGCTGGTATCAGGAACCACCAAGTCAACATCCACCTCTAGCTTTATGCCCAAACCATCGCACTCACTACAAGAGCCAAAAGGCGCATTGAAGGAGAAGAGACGTGGCTCTAACTCTGGAACAGTAAAGCCACAAACTGGACAGGCATAGTGCTCAGAGAATAGCAACTCAGAATCATCCATAGTGTCGATAATCACATAGCCTTCTGCGATACGAAGGGCAGCCTCAATGGAATCAAAGAGACGGCTACGAATGCCCTCTTTGATGACAATACGGTCGACCACAACATCGATATTGTGTTGCTTGCTCTTAGACAGCTCTGGAACTTCGGTCACATCATAGACCTCCCCATCCACACGGACGCGGACATAACCATCTTTCTGAACCTTCTCAATGACGCTCTTATGTTGCCCTTTTTTCTTTCGGATAACTGGAGCTAAGATTTGCAGACGTTGGCGTTCTGGCAATTCCAAGATCTTATCCACGATTTGCTCCACAGAAGAAGCCTTGATAGCCCCGTGCCCGTTAATACAGTAAGGCGTCCCCACACGTGCGTAGAGGAGACGCAGATAATCATTGATTTCAGTCGTCGTTCCCACCGTCGAGCGAGGGTTTTTGCTAGTGGTTTTCTGGTCGATGGAAATAGCAGGGCTGAGGCCATCAATGGCATCTACATCTGGTTTTTCCATATTGCCCAAGAACTGGCGAGCATAGGCTGATAGACTCTCTACATAGCGACGTTGGCCCTCCGCATAGAGGGTATCAAAGGCCAGACTGGATTTCCCAGAACCTGACAAACCAGTCACGACGACCAGCTTGTCTCGTGGAATCTCCACATCAATATTTTTTAAGTTATGGGCACGCGCCCCATGAATCACAATTTTATCTTGCATCTTTGTTCTTTCTAGTCCATTATTGCTTTCCATTATACCAAAAAATGTGAAATTCTATTACCCAAAAAGCTGTTTTTATAGTATAATAGTACGGTGCAAAAAATGAATCACTGAAATAGTAGGAAAGGATAGGGGATATGAAACAAGTTTTTCTCTCAACAACAACTGAATTTAAAGAGATCGACACGCTTGAACCGGGTACTTGGATCAACCTCGTCAATCCTACACAAAATGAATCATTGGAAATCGCCAACGCCTTCGATATCGACATCACCGACCTCCGAGCACCACTTGATGCGGAAGAAATGTCCCGTATTACCATCGAAGATGAGTATACTTTGATCATCGTAGACGTTCCCATCACAGAGGAAAGAAACAACCGCACCTACTACGTAACGATTCCGCTGGGAATTATCATCACCGAGGAAACCATTATCACCACCTGCTTGGAAGCCCTCCCCGTTCTCGATGTCTTTATCAACCGTAGACTGCGCAACTTTTACACCTTCATGCGTTCACGCTTTATCTTCCAGATTCTCTACCGCAACGCAGAGCTTTACCTTACGGCCCTTCGTTCAATCGACCGTAAGAGTGAACAAATCGAAAGTCAACTTCACAAGTCTACTCGAAACGAGGAGCTGATCGAGCTCATGGAATTGGAAAAGACCATCGTCTATTTCAAGGCCTCACTTAAGACGAACGAGCGCGTGATTAAGAAATTAACCAGCGCAACTAGCAATATCAAGAAATACCTAGAGGACCAAGACCTACTCGAAGACACCCTGATTGAAACCCAACAGGCCATCGAGATGGCAGATATCTATGGAAATGTCCTTCACTCTATGACAGAGACATTTGCCTCTATCATTTCCAACAACCAGAACAACATCATGAAAACTCTGGCTCTCGTGACCATCGTCATGTCTGTCCCAACCATGATTTTCTCAGCCTACGGCATGAACTTCAAGGATAATGAAATCCCTCTGAACGGTGAGCCGCACGCCTTCTGGTTAATCGTCTTTATCGCCTTTGCTATGAGTGTTTCGCTCACTCTCTATCTCATCCATAAAAAATGGTTCTAAGAGGAATCCCTATGTCTCAGATTGATTTACAAAAACTAACCAAGAAAAACCAAGAGTTTATCCACATCGCTACCCAACAATTTCTCAAAGATGGCAAAACAGACGCTGAAATCAAGGCTGTCTTTGAGGAAGTTATTCCTAAAATCCTTGAAGAACAAGCCAAAGGAACGACAGCTCGTTCCCTCTATGGCGCTCCAACCCACTGGGCTCATAGCTTCACTGTCAAGGAGCAATATGAAAAAGAGCACCCTAAGGAAAATGACGATCCAAAACTCATGATTATGGACTCAGCCCTTTTTATCACCAGTCTCTTTGCATTGGTTAGCGCTCTAACTACCTTCTTCTCTACAGATCAGGCTATTGGCTATGGGTTGATTACCCTCTTGTTGGTTGGACTTGTAGGAGGACTTGCCTTCTACTTGATGTACTACTTTGTCTACCAGTACTATGGACCAGACACAGACCGTAGCCAACGTCCTCCATTCTGGAAGTCAATCCTCGTCATCCTGGCCTCTATGGTCCTTTGGTTGGTTGTCTTCTTTGCAACAAGCTTCCTACCAGCCAACCTCAATCCAATCCTTGCTCCATTGCCTTTGGCTATCCTGGGAGCTGCCCTTCTCGCTCTTCGCTTCTATCTCAAGAAACGTTTCAATATCCGAAGTGCAAGCGCGGGCCCATCACGTTACTAAGATAATAAATAAGCAACTGTTCAGGCGGTTGCTTATTTATTACTTTCTTGATTTAAAAGCATTCTTCTGACATTCGCCATAGCTTTCTCCTATCTTTTTTGATAAAATAGGCTCAATCTATTTCTAGGAGGATGAGATATGGTTTCTACTATTGGTATTGTTAGTTTGTCTAGCGGTGTTATCGGAGAGGATTTTGTCAAACACGAAGTCGACTTGGGTATCCAACGTCTCAAGGATTTGGGACTCAATCCTGTCTTTTTGCAACATTCGCTAAAGGGTTTAGACTTTATCAAGGACCATCCTGAGGCGCGTGCAGAGGATTTGATGCAGGCCTTTTCGGATGATAGCATCGACATGATCCTATGCGCCATCGGTGGGGACGATACCTATCGTTTATTGCCCTACTTTTTTGAAAATAACCAACTACAGAAGGTTATCAAACAAAAGATTTTTCTTGGCTTCTCAGATACAACCATGAACCACCTTATGTTGCATAAACTAGGGATCAAGACTTTTTATGGTCAATCCTTTCTAGCAGACATTTGTGAATTGGACAAGGAGATGTTGCCCTATAGCCTTCACTACTTTAAAGAATTGATTGAGACTGGAAAAATCTCAGAAATCCGCCCTAGCGACGTTTGGTATGAGGAGCGGACTGATTTTAGTCCCAAGGCTCTGGGAACAGCTCGTATCAGTCATGTAAATACAGGTTTTGACTTATTACAAGGAAATGCTCAGTTTAAGGGAGAAATTCTCGGCGGTTGTCTTGAATCTCTCTACGATATCTTTGACAACTCTCGATACGCAGACAGCACGGAGCTCTGCCAAAAGTACAAACTCTTCCCTGACTTATCCGACTGGGAAGGAAAGATTCTCTTGTTAGAAACAAGCGAAGAAAAGCCTGAGCCTGATGACTTCAAAAATATGTTGCTAACTTTGAAAAAAACTGGAATATTTGAGGTTATCAGTGGGCTCTTGGTCGGAAAGCCAATGGATGAAACCTTTTATGACGACTATAAGGAAGCAATACTGGACATCATTGACAGCAATATCCCGATTGTCTATAATCTGAATGTCGGCCACGCAACTCCAAGAGCCATTGTGCCCTTTGGCGTTCACGCTTATGTGGATGCACAGGAGCAAGTCATTCGCTTTGACCATAACAAAAAATAAACAATTTCTCTATTTTTGTGCTTTGGTATTGATTTTCGTTACAATTTGTGTCTAAATTTATTGCATTTTGCTTATTTCTATGATATCTTTTTGAAGGAGGTATATATGACTAAACAAAAAATAAATCAAATTGTCGGTTCAATTGGAGCCTTTATCGGGATTATTGTATTTATCGCCTACATCCCACAAATTTTTGCCAATTTACAAGGCAACAAAGCTCAACCATTCCAGCCTTTATCCGCAGCAGTATCTTGTTTAATTTGGGTTATTTACGGGTGGACAAAAGAACCTAAGAAGGATTGGATACTAATTATTCCAAACTCAGCTGGCGTTGTCTTAGGTGGACTGACATTTCTCACTGCACTATAAAAATTACTAGCATATAATCAAAAAGCTGAGAGGAATTTCTCAGCTTTTTCTATATTCTCAGATAGTTAGACGCTTGGACTCACTAACTTCCGCTTTTCCACTCACAATCATTCTCATGATCATCTATCAGACCTGCCGCCTGTAGAAAAGCTAAAACTGCGACTGGACCTGTGAATTTGAAACCACGTTTTTTGAGATCTTGAGATAACTTTTCAGACAAGGCTGTTTTAGCAGGCGCTAGGTGATAGTCAGGAACATCATTGATGATGGTTTTTCCCTCAACAAAGGACCAGAGATAAGCGTCAAAAGAGCCAAAGGTTTTCTGGATTTGTAAAAATGCTTGGGCGTTGGCACGCGTCGCAAAAATCTTGGCGCGATTTCGGATAATGGCTGGATTCTCTAACAAGGCTTCCAACTCCCCATCTGTCATTTCCGCGACCGCCTGAATTTGATAGCCATGAAATGCTTCTCGGAATCCTTGGCGTTTGTTTAGCACCGTTTCCCAAGATAGACCCGACTGGTAAGTTTCCAAACAAAGCAACTCAAAAAGAGCACGGTCATCATGAAGGGGTTGGCCCCACTCTTCATCATGGTAGGCTACATATAATGGGTTGTTCATTTTAACCCAACCACAGCGTTTTGTCATAAAAATCTCCTATTTTACCAACATCTTAAGGGCTGACTTGATATAGTTCTCAGCTGTATCCGTCGTTCCTTCAAAGAATTTCTTGATTTTCTTAAGCTCGGTTGCCTTGTAGCCCAGTGCCAACATGGCTTCCATAGCTTCTTCCAGTTCTTGGTTTTCAGCACTGGCTTGCACTGCGACCTTGGCAGGAAGGTCATCGCTAGCCACAACTACCTTGCCTTCCAAGTCTAGCACCATCTGCTGGGCTGTTTTCTTGCCAATTTTAGGGAACTTAGTCAAGTAGGTGATGTTCTTAGTCTCGATCGCCTGAACCAAGCCAGCATTGTCATCGGCAGCGATAATGGCAAGAGCTGACACAGGTCCAATCCCAGAAACCGAGATCAGACTAAGAAAGAGCTTCTTCTCATCTTCTGAGCGAAAGCCGTAAAGCAGATGGGCATCCTCACGGACAACTTGGTGCACATAAATCTGAGTTTCTTGATTAACCTGACCTGAGTAAGCATAGGGATTAGCTACATGCAAGATATAACCGATACCATTTACCTCTAGAACAATGTATTTAGCAGTGATTTTAGTAATGATTCCTTTTAAATATTCGTACATAGTTTTTTCTCCATTATTTTGCCTATCTAGTATATCATATTTCCTTAAGACAGATGGCAACAAAAGGTGCAACCTCTGGTTGACAAATAGTACAGGAGATTGTATTCTCATTATAAGTAAAAATTGTTAGGATAGAGGTAGAAAAAGGAGGATAGAATGATGAAACTCGCAGAAAAACTATTTGAGCTCAGAAAGGAAAAAGGTTGGTCCCAGGAAAAGCTATCAGAACAAATCAATGTTTCTCGGCAAAGCATCTCAAAATGGGAGTCTGGTCAAGTTCTTCCTGAGATCGAAAAAATCATTGAATTAAGCAAGATTTTCCAAGTAACAACTGACTATCTACTACTGGATGAAAACCCTGAAAAAGGTTCCACAGCAGTGACCTTGGAGGAAGACAAGGACAAATACTATAAAGAGGTTAAATCCTTTGGTATCTGGCAAGTGATTTATATTTTCGTATTGGCTCTGGCTATCTATCTCTTTTTAGCTGGTTCTAGTTTCCCAGCCGAATTCACCGCCTGGATTTGGCTGACCTTCGTTCTCTTGATTGCTTCAGCGATTGCTATCAACAAGACTCTCAAAACCAAACAGCGTTATCTTGATAAAGCGATTGATCTTGAGAATCCTTCAGACAAAGACGACACTACAAAATCTTGAGTCAACTGATTCATATTTCTCAGTACTTTTTATAAGACTGGTCTTGTCAAGCAAGTGTAAACCTCATGGCAAGTTGCCATGTCCAATCAAAGTACCACCTTAGAAAAACTAAAAAGCCTGGTTCAAAAGGAACAAAGGCTTTTTGTGTTCTTAATATTTCCCTAACTCACGGAGACTAGTATGATTTTCCTGAATACGTCGGAACATTTTTTCCATATCTGACTTGGTAAAATGCACCAAAACGGGACGTCCATGAGGACAGTTATAGGGATTGTCACATTGAGAAAGCTGATAAAGGAGTTGTCTGGCTGAGTGGTCATCGATGCGATGGTTGGCCTTGATAGACCGTTTGCAGGACATCATGATAGCCAGCTCTGCTCGGTATTTTTTGATAGAAACTTCCTTGGTCAAGAGTAGCATGTCACACATTTCATAGATGCCTGACTCAATCTCCTCCTCTGCCATCCAAATAGGATGTTCACGCAGGATAAATTGATTTTCTCCGTACTCTGCTAGAAAGACGCCCACTTCCTCTAAGAGAGGCATTCTATCCTTGAGACGAAGGGCATCATCCGCTGGAAATTCAAAGATGTAGGGCACTAGGAGTTGCTGCTGGCTCTGGTCAACATTGCCGATGCTTTCACGATATTCCTCGTACTTAACCCGTTCCTGAGCCGCGTGCTGGTCTATGATGTAGAGCCCATCTCGCCCTTGGGCAAAAAGATAGGTCCCGTGCATTTGCCCGAAAAACTCCAACTCTGGGAAGCTGGATGATTCTTCTCGCTCCAGCTTATCATAGGCCTTATCGAGACTAGCAAGATCTAACTCTGGATGGTCTAGTTGGTCGTAGTTAGTAGGCTTTCTCTCTGCAAAATGCAGTTTTGCTGGTCTAGTCAGCTGGTCCAAGGTTTCCTTGGCAAACAAGGTTAGGTCCCTACCCTCCTCAGTTAACACGACCTGATGATCAGCCACCTCAACTTGATTGGGTCTTGAGAGTTCTGTTTTTTCGTAATAGAGCATATTTTCTTTGAGTGGGAGAATGGTCTGCTCCACCTTTTGACGATTACGCACAGTAGATTTGGCAAGGTTTTCCAAAGCATCAGGGATCAAGGCTTGCTCTTTGAGACTGTTAGAAATAGCTTCTGAAACCAGCGCCATTAGTTCTCTTTCCTTAGAAATCCGCACTTCTTGTTTGGTTGGATGAACATTGACATCAGCCAGATAAGGGTCGATATGGATGTGAATGACTGCCAGTGGAAAACGCCCCACCATAAGTTTGCTTCCATAACCATCTAAAATGGCACGATTGAGCAGGAAGTTCTTGATATAACGGCCATTGATGAAGAGACTGATATAGTTGCGGTTGGCCCGAGTCAACTCAGGCAATGACACAAATCCTGAAATTTCGAAATCTAGGTCAGAGTTCTCAATGGCAATCATCTTCTTAGCACTCGCCAAACCATAAATTCCTGCGATGGCTTGTCGCAGTTGACCAGTTCCAGCTGTTCGTGTCATTTCCTTGCCATCACTGATTAAACTAAAAGAAATCTCGGGATGGGCCAAGCCCAGACGGTTGACAATATCAATGATATGGGACAGCTCCGCTTGCTGGCTCTTCATATACTTGAGACGGGCTGGCGTGTTGAAAAAGAGATCCTCCACACAAACTTTGGTCCCCACAGGACTAGTCGCTGGGATGACTTCCTCAACTTCACCCCCACGCGCAACGAGCTTGGTCCCATGACTCGCACCATCCACCGCCGTCAACAGAGTCAAGACACTAACAGAAGCGATAGAAGGCAGGGCTTCACCACGAAAACCAAGCGTCCGAATCCGAAAGAGATCTGCCTGATTTTTTATCTTACTGGTAGCATGACGTCGCAGGGCCAATTCCACCTCATCGTGGGCAATTCCATGACCATTATCGGTGATTTGGATTTTCTTGAGACCAGCTTCCTCAATCTCGATGATAATCTGGCTAGAACCCGCGTCAATGGCATTTTCTACCAACTCTTTGACCACACTGGCAGGACGTTCAATGACCTCTCCTGCCGCGATCTGGTTTGCCAGCACCTCTGGTAATTCAATAATATGAGACATCTTTCAGCCCCTTTCTGTATCTATTTTCCTAGAAATTGATTAGTGCTATTATACCATATTTCAGATGCTACCAGAAAAAGCAAATACCACATAGACTCCAAATCCCTCCACATAGGCAAAAGCTCTTGTTTTTGAAAATAAAATAGTGTTTAATAAAAGTGTACAGGAAGTGATCACAAGCTTGTATAACTGAAAAAGGGAGGGAAATTTATGAAAGTAGAACTACAGATTAATGAAACTTACGAGGAAGAAAAGCTGATTGTCCAAGCACCTCAGCCAACCGAAAAAGTCCAGAAAGTCATCGAGTTCGCAGAAAATCTTGACCAAAAAGAAACAATCAAAGGAAAGATTGAAGATCAGGTCTATCTAGTTAAGATTGGTAAGATACAACGCTTCTATATCGAGAATCGGAAGGTTCTAGCAGAAACTGCATCTCAGACCTACACCATTGATTTGCGTCTCTATCAAGTTCTTGAAATTCTGCCGACCACTTTTATCCAAATTTCCCAATCGGAAATCATCAATATCGACTCGATCTCTCATCTCAAGCTAACCCCCAACGGTCTGGTAGAAATCTTTCTAAAAAATGAAAGCTTCACCTACTCTTCACGCCGTTACCTAAAAACCATCAAGGAGAAATTAGAACTATGAAAAAACAAATCTTTCACGATGCAGCCGCTGGTGTTCTTATCGGCCTCATCCTCTCTATCATCTTTTCACTCATGTACGCCCCAAATACCTATGCGCCACTGAGTTCCGATTCTCTAATCGGCCAAGTGATGCTTCAACATCAGGTTCACGGTGCCCTCGTCTTGCTCTACTGCACACTTATCTGGGCAGCTATCGGTATTCTCTTCAACTTTGGCAAGCAATTATTCAGCCGTGACTGGAGCATGCTTCGTGCAACACTTTCCCATTTTTTCCTCATGCTGGCTGGCTTTATCCCACTGGCAACTCTGGCTGGTTGGTTTCCCTTCCACTGGACCTTCTATCTCCAGCTCATTCCAGAGTTTGCGATTGTCTACCTCATCATCTGGGCTATTCTCTATAAAAGAGAAGCTAAAAAAGTAGACCACATCAATCAACTTTTGGCCCATAAAAAGTAATAGAGAAAAAACCACTCACAAAAATGTGAGTGGGCTCTTTTTATAACTTTTGTTTGAACTCAACTAAGACATTCATAGCCTGCATAGGTGTCATGTTGTACACATCCAGTTTAGCTAATTCTGCTAGGATAGGATGTTCTTCAGGCGCATCAAAGAGTGACATCTGTTCAGTAACAGCACTCGTTTGTCTCATGGGAGCAGGGCTTTCCGTCCCTTGACTCTCCAGTTGAGTTAATATCTTATCCGCCCTTGCTAAAAGTTCTGCTGGTAAACCAGCGATCTTGGCAACGTGGATACCGTAGGATTTGTCAGCTGGCCCTGGTTCGATCTTGTGAAGGAAGGTTACCTGCCCATCCTGCTCCAAGGTTGCCACATGGACATTGACCAAGTGTTCCAGGCTGGACTCCAGACTAGTCAACTCATGATAGTGAGTGGCAAAGAGAGTTTTGGCTCCGATATGTTCATGAATGTATTCGATGATGGACTGGGCAAGAGCCATCCCGTCATAAGTTGCAGTCCCACGTCCCAATTCATCAAAGAGAATGAGAGAGTTCTTGGTCGCATGCGAAATGGCATTATTGGCCTCCATCATCTCCACCATAAAGGTTGATTGACCTGAAACCAAGTCATCTGCTGCTCCGATACGGGTAAAGATGGCATCGAAGATAGGCAAATGGGCGCTCTCTGCCGGCACATAAGAACCTAGCTGGGCCATAACCGCCGTCATGGCTAGCTGACGCATGTAGGTAGACTTCCCGCTCATGTTGGGCCCTGTAATCAATTGAATACTGATGTCTTCTGTCATCTGAATCGTATTAGGAATATAGGTCTGGGCTCCCATGACCTTTTCAACGACAGCATGGCGCCCTTTCTGGATATCGATTTGTGAATCATCCCCAAACTCAGGTCGAATCAAATGCTGGGTTTCAGCTACAACTGCTAGACTTTGCAAGACATCAACTGTCGCAATTCCTTGGGCTAGAGCCTGCAAACGCTGAATGTACTTGCTGACTTCTTCACGAATACGCATAAAGATTTCGTATTCTAGGTTGGCTGACTTCTCACGCGCCTCCAACATATCTCCCTCAATACGCGCCAACTCCTCAGTTCCAAAACGTTCGGAGTTTTTCAACGTCGCCTTGCGGAAAAAGTGGGCAGGAACATTTCCCAGTTGTGAATTGGTCACATGGAAATAATAGCCATCCTTTTTATTGTAGTCAATCTTAAGCGTGCTGATGCCAGAGTTTTCTCGCTCCTTAGCCTCAATCTCAGCAATCCAGCTAGTCCCTTCTCTGAGCACACGACGGTACTTGTCTAAGGTCTCATCAAATCCCGTACGGATAATGCCACCTTCCGTAATAACGTGAGGGGCTTCAGGAGCAATGGCAGTACTAATCAAACTCTCCAACTCAGGGATGGCATCCAACTGTGCGATGAGGTAGGCTAGAGCAGGCTGCTCCATGCCTTCTAAAATCGCACGAATCCGTGGCACACTGGATAAGGTGGTCGCCAACTGCAAGAGATCCTTGGGATTGGTCTTACCAAAGGAAACTCGACTAGCCAAGCGTTCGATGTCATAAACACCTTTGAGACTGTCCGTCAAATCACTACGCTCAAAGAAGTGGTCAAGAAAGACCTGCACCACCTCTTGACGTTGGATGATTCGTTCCTTATCAATCAAGGGACGATGGATCCAAGAGCGTAAGAGCCGCATACCCATAGCCGTTTTGGTTTCATCCAAAAGCCAGAAAAGACTCCCCTGCTTCTTGCCTGAACGAGCATTCTCTACCAGATCCAGACTGGCCTTGGTCGCATAATCCATCTGCAAGAAATCTTTGATTTCATAACGAATTACCGGTTTAAGATGATTCAATTCCCGCATCTGGGTACGGTGGACATACTGAAGCAGCTTACTAGCTGCCGCTTGCTCCACAGCTGCTAAACGTGAATCCAGTAAATGAATGTCCTCAAAGCCTTCTTTCTCGTAGGAAAGTACCAGATTCATCTGACGACTGAGGATTTGTTCTTCTTCCTCAGACAAGTCATAACCCAGCACCACTTCACGAGCCTTGAGATTGCGAATTTCCCCACAAACGAGGGTAAAGTCCAATAGACCCGTCACATAAAAATCACCCGTCACCAGGTCCATATAAGCCAGGCCAAATTGATTGCCATCACGATCT
This sequence comes from Streptococcus oralis subsp. dentisani, assembly GCF_007475365.1. Lineage (NCBI taxonomy): Bacteria > Bacillati > Bacillota > Bacilli > Lactobacillales > Streptococcaceae > Streptococcus > Streptococcus oralis. Next base: position 1,298,094 of record NZ_CP034442.1, read on the forward strand.
ATGGCAACCAAGAAATTGTTCTGACTATCCGGCTTACTGCTATCAACGACTGTACCTGGTGTGATGACCTGAACCACCTCTCGCTTAACAACCCCAACTGCTTGTTTGGGATCTTCCATCTGCTCGGCAATGGCCACCTTATAGCCCTGCTCAATCAAAACATCAATATACTGCTGGGCAGAATGATAGGGGACGCCCGCCATGGGTATCGGATTTTCTGCATTTTTATTACGACTGGTCAGTGAAATCTCTAAAATCTGTGCCGCATTGATCGCATCTTCGTAAAACAGCTCATAAAAATCACCCATCCGAAAGAGCAAAAAAGCATCTGGATATTGCTTTTTAATATCCACATACTGCTGCATACCAGGTGATAGTTTTTCTGTCGTCATATTGGCTCTCTCCTTGTCAAAAATAAGGCTTGGGAACAAGTCCCAAAACCCTATTCATCCTTCATCAAATCTAGCAAACGCTCTTCCATGAGCTTGGCAACATACTGGTCTCGACAAATAACCAGTAAGGTATTGGCACCAGCAACCGTCCCTAAAATAGCCTCGTCCTTATTTTCATCAACAATATTTGCTAAAACAGCCGCTTCTCCCAGCTTGGTATGAAGTACCAAAGTAAACTCTGCTCTCGCAATTCCTTCTAGATGATGCGACAAAAACTCTACCAAATCAATCTTTTCTGTTTCATTCGCTAGCACATAATATACCATACCATTTTTCTTAACCTTGATCAAGCCGATCTCGCGCAGATCGCGAGACAAGGTCGTTTGCGTCACAAAGACATTCCGAACTTCTAGGCGATCTTGAATATCCTTTTGTGTAGCTAGTTTTTCCTCAGTGATCATCTTTTTAATCAACTGGTGTCGTTCTTTTTTTCTCATATCAACCTCTTACATGAATATTTATAACCGATTTCGGGTTTATTTTTAGATATAATTATACCAAAAAAACTGAATAATTCAAAAAAATCTTTCTTCTTTCACTAAATTTATGATAAAATAGAATAAAAGTCCAAAAGGAGCCTACTTATGAGTACAAAAAAACTGATTGCTAGTGAATTGGCTAGCGTCATCGATAGCCTAGATCAAGAGGCTATTTTCAATTTATTAGAACAACCAAAAAACTCTGACATGGGAGATATCGCTTTTCCTGCTTTCTCACTTGCAAAAGTCGAACGCAAAGCCCCTCAAATGATTGCTGCTGAAATCGCTGAAAAAATCAACAGCCAAGCCTTTGAAAAAGTTGTTGCAACTGGTCCTTACGTCAACTTCTTCCTTGATAAATCTGCCATTTCTGGAGCAGTTATCAAAGAGATCATCGAAAAAGGATCTGACTACGCTCAACAAACGGAAGGCAAAGAGCAAAATATCACGATTGACCTATCAAGTCCAAACATCGCAAAACCCTTCTCAGTAGGTCACTTGCGTTCAACAGTTATCGGAGATGCTCTTTCTAATATCTTTAAGAAAATGGGCTACAACACTATTAAAATCAACCACCTTGGAGACTGGGGTAAACAGTTTGGTCTTCTCATGGTTGCCTATAAAAAATGGGGAAGTAAGGAAGCCGTCGAAGCTAATCCGATTGACGAATTGTTGAAATTGTACGTTCGCATCAATGCCGAAATCGAAAATGACCCAGCTCTTGATGATGAAGGACGTCTCTGGTTTAAAAAATTGGAAGATGGCGATCCAGAAGCAACTCAACTTTGGCAATGGTTCCGTGATGAAAGTTTGGTTGAGTTCAACCGCATTTACAAACTGTTAAACGTTGAATTTGACAGCTTAAACGGGGAGGCCTTCTATAATGACAAGATGGACGAGGCCGTGCAAATCCTTGAAGAAAAAGGCTTGCTAGAAGAATCACGCGGAGCTAGCATTGTTAACCTCGATGATGTTGAACTTCCACCTGCTATGATTAAGAAATCTGACGGTGCAACCCTCTACATCACACGTGATATTGCGACAGCTATCTACCGTGCACGTACTTACAATTTTGTTAAGAATATCTATGCGGTTGGTCAAGAGCAGTCTAACCACTTTAAACAGTTAAAAGCCGTCTTGAAAAAAATGGGATTTGACTGGAGCGATGATATGATTCATGTAGACTTCGGTTTGGTAACCAAGAACCGTCAAAAGCTCTCTACTCGTAAGGGAAATATTATCCTGCTCGAACCTACTCTTCAAGAAGCTATCAGCCGTGCTAAAGCACAAATTGAAGCGAAAAATCCTGATCTCGAAAACAAAGAGCAGGTTGCCCAAGCTGTCGGAGTAGGAGCTGTTAAATTCTACGACCTCAAGACTGACCGCCGAAATGGTTACGACTTTGACCTCGAAGCTATGGTTTCCTTTGAAGGAGAAACTGGTCCATACATCCAATACGCTTACGCTCGTATCCAATCTCTCCTTAGAAAAGCAGACTTCCAACCAAATGCTCAAGCAAATTACAGTCTAAATGATGCTGAAAGCTGGGAAATTATCAAACTTCTCCAAGACTTTGCCCGTGTCATCAAACGCGCATCTGTTAACTATGATCCATCGCTCATTGCCAAGTATGCAATCAGCTTAGCTCAAGCTTTCAATAAATACTATGCCCACACTCGTATTCTGGATGAAAGCCCAGAGCGCGACAGCCGTCTAGCCCTCAGCTACGCAACAGCTGTTGTTCTCAAAGAAGCCCTTCGTTTGCTTGGAGTAGAAGCACCAGAGAAGATGTGATTCAGTACTAACAATTGGAACTAAAGTTCCTAATTGTTAGACGCTAGCCGCTTATGCTTATATGCGAACTAGCTAACTGCTTCACTAGTCATGACCCCTAAATATAATCGATTTAGAGGCCATGACGTCGTAACTATGGTGATTTGGCTAGGCGCTTCACTAGTTCTGGGACATAAATATTATCGATTTATGTCCCAGAACGTCGTAACCAGTACGAATTGCCTAAACGCTTTACTAATTCACCAAACCAAATAAAATCGATTTGATTTGGTTCATGTCGTAATCTTTAAATCACTTAATTGCAAAGCAATCTAAGTAACTAACACCAAATCCTATACGGACTTTTCAGTTAAAGGTCAAGACCGTCTTGTTTTATCTGTCGGATACCTGTTCCGCTAGTCTAATCACTTAGTTGAAAAGCGAAAATTTCTTTCGCTTTTCTTATGCCATCAACTTTTTTATCAAACCAGGAGAAATTTTATGAGCCAGTATGCTTATATCTTAGTTCTTATCAGTCTTGTCGTTCTTTTTCTCATCAATAAATACGAAAAAGAAAAACTTCAACAACTCCTTCAGGAACAGCTTCTGAGGGACGAAGCTTTCAAAACAGACATACGCGAAAGGATCCAAACAACGGAAAATATCAATGATGTGATTGACTACATCAATAAAGGTTACCGTTTGGGACTCCTGCTTTCTAAGGAAATCACTGAGCAATTGAAATAAGGGAATCCGAGAAGCTTTCTTCTCGGATTTTTTACTCCCATCAATACCATTTCCTTGTGATAATCATATCTTTCATATGATTTTTCTGAAATTTTCTAAATTTTTCAAAAATTCTCTTGCATTTTTCATAAGTTTCTTGTAGAATAGTAGCTATCTATTCAGATTATTCTGAAAATTCAAAAACGGGAGGTTTTTATGTCACAAGTTACTTCATCACACCAGTCTACCTGGACAAGCAAGCTAAAAGCAATGGGACCCGGGATCCTAATGGCTTCCGCTGCAGTCGGAGGTTCTCACATCGTATCCTCCACTCAAGCCGGTGGTTCTTATGGATGGTCTCTGCTTCTCTTGGTCATCTTAGCCAATGTTTTTAAATATCCATTTTTCCGTTTTGGTGCTGAATACACAGCAGATACTGGAAAGACCTTGGTTGAAGGCTATGCCGAAAAAGGGAAACTCTATCTCTGGATTTTCTTTATTCTCAATGTCTTTTCTGCCTTGATCAATACTGCAGGTGTTGCCATCCTTTGCTCAGCCATCATTGCTAGCGCCTTTCCAATGATTGGACTTAGCATCACTCAATGGTCCCTCATCCTTGTTGCACTCATTTGGGCTATGTTGCTCTTTGGGGGTTACAAACTGTTGGATGGTATGGCAAAATGGATCATGTCTGCCTTGACTATTGCAACTGTTCTTGCCGTCATCATTGCTGCCGTTAAGCACCCAGAATACAGCTCTGATTTTATCGAGAAAACACCTTGGCAAATGGCAGCCCTACCCTTTATCGTTTCCCTTCTAGGCTGGATGCCTGCCCCTATTGAAATCTCAGCTATCAACTCACTCTGGTCTGCTGAAAAGAAAAAGACCGTCAACTTTAATACAGAGGATGCTCTTTTCGACTTTAACGTTGGTTACATTGGAACTGCTATCCTAGCTGTATTCTTTGTGGCACTAGGAGCACTTATTCAATATCCTACAGGGCAAGCGGTTGAAGCGGCTTCTGCCAAATACATATCGCAATTTGTGGGCATGTATGCCTCTGTCCTTGGCGAATGGTCTCGATATTTGATTACCTTCATCGCTTTCCTCTGTATCTTTGGGACAGTGATTACTGTCATCGATGGCTATTCACGTGTCAATCAGGCATCCCTTCAACTCTTGGCAAATCAAAAAGAGGATAATCGTAAATCTTTGAACATCTGGATGACCATCACAGCTATCATTGGTATCGTCATCATCAAGTTCTTTGCCGGTCAAGTTTCAACCATGCTCCGCTTTGCCATGATTGGATCTTTTCTTACAACACCATTCTTTGCCCTTTTGAACTATGTCTTGGTCACAGGTGAAAATAAAAATCTTCCTTCTTGGTTGAAACTCCTCGCCATTGCAGGATTGATCTTCCTCTTTGGATTTGCCATCTTCTTTATCTATGCACTTGCCATCGGAAAAGCAGGTTAGTTCACAAAGCAGCACCCTTGTCTGGGTGCTTTTTCTGCATTCAAAAGGCAGTTGAGAAAACCTAACTGCCTACTTGAACGATTCTAACTTTCTGAATCCAATCCATATAAGTCCGCGATAATCGCTGCGACCTTTTTAATATCTCCCAGCATGCCACGCATTTCAAAGTCAGCCAATACAGGGAAACCAAAGCGCTGGCTGTACTGCTTGGCAGTCAGACAGTATTGGTTATTAAAATTGCGATTACCAGATCCCACTACCCCAAAACACTTACTAGCATTGTCTCCATAAGCGATAAAGTCGCCCACTGGAGTCGTTAGAATCTCAACATCACCGTTATCGACACCATTTCCACCTTCTAGATAAGTTGGTAAAAAGGCGACATAAGGGTGATCCATCTCAAAGAATTCTTGACCTTCCTTGACTAGATCCTTGATATGAATCTTTTGGACCTCAATCCCTTCGTACTGAGACAAGAGATAGTCCTTAAGTCGGGTTACAAAACTCTCTGTATTCCCGCTCAAACTGATATACACTAAGGATATTTTTTTCATGTTAACCTCGATTTTTATGTTTACGATATAAAAAGAACTAACAAGATTGTAACTTGATAGTTCCCTTTTGTCAACTCTTATGCGAGCTCTTCTGTTTCGACTTCCTCAGACAAATCTTTTTGTTGACGCCACATCTTGTAAAAGACAATGGCAAGGAAGAGGACATTGATAACAACAAATAAAATCGTTGTTCCCTTTCCAAGGACTTCTGTCCCTAGTCGCAAAGTTTCATCACGGATAGCTTGTACAGCATCTTGCATACCCATGTAAGTATAAATCGAACCAACAATGGCAAGCAAAACATAAGCAATGTAAGCATAATTTGCATATTGCAAATGATTACGAACCAAGAGCACAATACCTGCGACTACTAAAATCGCAGATAAAATAATCAAAACGATGTTAACAGTCGAATGCGATAATTCAGCTGTCTTATGTAGATAATTAATCGTATCCTCTAGTTGTTGGGCGCTAGCACCTTGAACTTGAGCTTGACTGGCACCTAGTGTTTCTTTACTAGGAACTGGACTTAGTATTCCAAACAAAGACATAGCTGAAATCAATGCTGATAGAACTAATAAAACCCAAAGATAAATTGGTTTCTTTTTCATAATTTTTCCTCCTTAAGGTATTTTGAACATTATAGCATTTTTTGTATGTAAATACAAGTTTTACAGGGAACTTTCGACTTGTTTGCGATAAGCTTTTGGTGATTTTCCGCACAATTTACGGAAAACCTTGTAGAAATAACCGACGTTACTGTAACCAACGGCATAGCAAACATCTTCAATACTATCATTGGTTGAAAGCAAGAGCTGTTGCGCCGCCTTGATGCGCTGTTTGTTGAGCAGTTCAGCAAAGGTTGAGTTGGTTTCTCGCTTGATTAACTGACCGAGATAGACAGGATTGATAAAGAGATCTTTGCTAATATCCTTAAGCGAGAGCTCTTTCTGATAATCACGCCCAATCACCTCTAGGACACTGACCACGTTTTCATTCATGCGGTACTGGCCAAAGAATTTGGTCAAGGTTTCTTTGATATAGGCAACCAATTCTTCAAAAGAGTTAATAGCATGGATGGCTTTGACAATCTCGGTCATATCATCCGCTTTTAAGTGCTCAAACAAGTGGAAGACATCCATGACAAACTGAGTAAAGAGTTGTTTGGTGATAGCCACGCGCGGTGTGTTCTCTAAGACAACCTTCTCCAGTAGGGTTAATTCTTCAATGATTTGATTTATATTTCCTTGGATAATCACGCGATAAATCGGTTCGTAATAAGCAAATAAACTCTCGGATTTTTCTAGATTAACAGAACCGTAAAAGAGGGCTTTTTCTGCGTTGATCTTCCATTTTTCAAAGGCTTGTTGGTAGGGTGCTTCAAAAGGCGTTACTACGATTCCATCTAGTGCTTGATCAGAGATAAAAATCTGCCAGTCTTGACCTAAAACATAGTAAGGAATAGTGAAAGATCCTTGTTTTTCCTTTGAAAGACCTATCCACCAGCTGTCTTTACCTGCTAAATAGTTGGTAAATCCTGCCTCATCCAATTCTTGGCTGAGAGTTTGGCTTTGCTCCACCTTTTCTTGAAGCTGTCGCGCAATTTTTTCTAATAGATGACTCAACTCCACCTTATCCACTGGCTTGACCAGATAATCCACGACACTAAGATTCATGGCTTTTTTGACGTAGTCAAACTCCTGATAACCTGACAGCAAGATATAATAGGTATCTGGAAGCAGCTCCTTCATCTCCTTGATCATCTCAAGCCCTGTCTTATCTGGCATATTGACATCAGAAATGATCACATCTACTGGATTTTCCTTGACATAGTCTAAAGCATCATCTGCGTGATTGGCTGTTGCGACGACTTGCATATCCCATTTTTCAAAGGGGATTAATCGCTTGAGCCCCTCTGTCACCATATACTCGTCGTCTACTAATAAAACTTTATACATTTCCCTTCCTTTCTATTCATTTTGAATAGCAATACGGTAACGAACACCTTCTTGCTCAGCTGACTCTACACTGATTTGGTAGCGATCCCCAAAATAGAGGACAAAGCGTTCGTGTACATTGACTATTCCAATTGATTGCCGCTCTCCGCTATAGCTTGCCTCGTGCTCAAAACTTCTCTGAGTTAGTTTTTCTTGCAAGCTAGCTAGTTTCTCAGCAGTCATCCCGCGACCATTGTCTACCACTAGGATTTCAACAAAACCTTGGCCCTTCAAAACCTTGATACTGATCACATTGTCTGTTCGGCGGTGGTCAATACCGTGGGCAAAGTAGTTTTCTACCAATGGTTGGAGTGTAAACTTGGGAATCTTCATATTTTCTAATTCTGGCGCGATCTTAAAGCCATAGGCAACTGACTTTGGATAACGCACCATACAGAGATAGCTGTATTTGCGACAAAATTCTAATTCTTGCTTCAGCGTCGTTTCCCGCTCGTCGGAGATATTATTGCGTAGTAAACTGCTAAATTCATAGATAATATCCGCCAGTTCATCTTGGCTTTCCATGACGGCATACATGCGCAGAAACTCTAAGGTATTGTACATGAAGTGAGGATTGATTTGAGCTTGCAGGGCCCGCATATTGGCATCTTTCTGACTAAGCTCTAGCTGATAGATATCATGGATATTTTTTTCCAGTCGATCCAACATATCATTGGTGGTTTCTGCAATGAGAAGCAACTCTTGGTCTTTTTTAGAGGTATCGATCCGAAGTCCCTCTTCTCCTTGGGCAATAACCTCGATAGACTCCACCAAGTCCACAACCTGCCTTTGGTAATTGGAGAAGGTCTGCCTCAAGGTCACATATAAAATAATAATAAAGAGAACACTCAAACCAACAATGACAGCGGAACTAGTTAAAGTCCCAGTAAGAACAAAATCCTTAGGAACTGCTGATTGGACTTGATAGCCGTGTGATGTCAAACCTACAATCCAATTTTCCCGTTCAGCTACTACATTTTCCCCTATATGAAACAATTTAGTATCAAAAGGGGAGGTGATCGTCACGGCCACAGGAATCAGACCGCGAGTATTATCAATTGCTTGGTAAAGTACATCCTGCGATAAAGAAATGTAGATAACACCTAGAGACTGATCGGAGTTAGGATCAAGTACTGGTATGGCAAAACTATTGGCTGCTGGTTTGAAATCCTCAGCAAGAATTTTCTCCCCGCTACGTTTCTCTCTAGTAGAAACGTAGACTTCCTTGTAGTCTTGCAAAACAATTGCAACACCTGTCACAAAGTCATTTCTTACATACAAATCATCAATGTTTTCATACAAGGATACTGAGACATAGGGAGACGCTTTGCGTTGCAACAGCCAGTAAAAATAATCCGATGTACTCAGACTAAAATACTTGTAAATCCCCTCTATCCGTGCTCGATTTTCAACCAGTTCCTGCGCTAGCTGAGTCGACTCCCTGTGGTAATATTCAATCTCACTCACTGTCCGAGTCGTTACACGTTGAGCTACTCGCTGGGCTTCTTTTTCACGGGAACTCCAGTCAGCATAGGAGAGCATGACCGCAAAACTTGCAATGATGACAATCATCACCAAGGTATAGATGCGCAAGAGCGAGTGGAGCCAGAACGGCTTCATTTTATTTTGTCGCCAATTTTTCATGGATACTTTCATATACGGGTTCCAACATATCACTGATAAAGAAATGCCACATCCCAATTCCTACGAAGGAAAGCAAGGCGGGCATATAGTAACCAATTCCTACAAGCATGACCGTACCAAATAAAACCTTGGCAATTGCCGGCAAATTCATAAAAATTCCGATAAGAGCGAGTTTTACAGTATTTCGATAAGAGAGCTCATAGTGAACTTGGAGTTTCAATGAAACGGTATAAGCCAAAAAAACAAAGGCAACAACAAGGATATTGAGAAAGGTTGCCAAGAGATGGAAGATAGTCTGATGAGGCAATTGAACCAAAAGGTACAAACCATAGACTAAGACTAGATCTACAAGTACAAAACTATAGAAAGCTAGGTTACTCTTGACAAAGTTACTCTTATACAATTCCCAAGCTTCTTTCAAACTATAAGCTCGATAAGTATAACCGTGCTCCGCATATAAACTCATAAGAGTTGCACTAGCTGGTGCCAAACCAAAGACCACACCTCCTGCTAGTGTTAATAACCAGAAAAAAGCCGTCGCAATCATTCCTAAAAAGAAACGATTAAAGACGAATTCTAGAAACTTTCCCATAATATCCTCCTTAAAACAACTATGTAACTATTATATCATATTTCAAACGTTTTCAAAAACATAGAGCTCCCATTTACAATCCTCTAAAAGCGTGATACAATTGATTTTGACAGTTTTATATAAGGAGATTCTCATGAAGAAAAATATCTTAACTACCCTCTTAGCCGTCGTCCTCTACTTCCTCTGTCTAGGAATCGGAGTAGTACTTGGGCACTTGGTGGATTCAACGGGCAATATGTTCTATGCACCTGCCTTTTCTGCCCTTGTCGGGGGTAGCGTCTACATGCTTCTTTTGGCAAAGGTTCCTCGTTTTGGAGCGATTACCACTCTCGGACTCTTTATGGCTCTCTTTTTTCTAGCTAGTAAACACGGCGCTGGCGCTTTTCTACCAGCTATCGCCTGCGGTCTTGCAGCAGATGCCATCGCTCATCTCGGCAATTACAAAGATCGAATCAAAAACACCCTCTCCTTCCTCGTCTTTGCTTTTAGTACAAGTGGCCCTATCTTCCTCATGTGGATCCGTCCCAAAGCTTACGTGGCTACCTTACTCGCGCGTGGAAAATCCCAAGAATACATTGACCGTATCATGGTCGCTCCAGAGCTAGACAAAATTTTTCTCTTTGTCGCAAGCATTCTCCTTTGTGCCTTGATTGGGGCTGTGGTTGGGCAATTTCTAAATCAAAAAATAGCTGATAAAACATAAGGTAAAAGCCCTGAAGACTAGCAGGGCCTTTTTGTATACAATCTTAAAATTCACTATAGATAAATTCTTGAATATTCGAAAAATCGGTTACAAAACAGTAAATCACGATGCTCAAGATAACCGTATAAAAAAATAGTGTCCATAAGATTAAACGATGTGTGTTAGTTAGCTTGGTTTGCAAATTTGTAAAGTTCTTTTTCAACTTCCATCCATCCTTTCACTCCAACGTGCATCACGTCAAATAAAAAGTAATCATCATACTCTCTGTTTCCATAGTTTAGTACCGTTGCACCATGGCTTTTTGCGACATCTTCTATTTTTTTATAAGTTTTTTCCCGCATTTCTCTTGAGACACCAGTGTAGTCGTTCCATTTCCCGTTTACTGGGAAAATAATAACCTCAACTTCAATGCCCAATTCCTTAGCAACTGTCAAGAAAAGTTCCATATCTGAATATTCTGGTGACTCTAGGTAACTCAAATCTTTATTAGAATCTTTCAGTGATGCATAGCGGTCTTTTAAGTAAGTATTGTAGTAGTTATTATCAACAGCATAGTCATTATTGTCTGTTTTCTTTTTGACCTCTTCCACAAACTGATCCGTCATCTTCTGCCAATCATAGTCTGGGGTTTTGTCTCCTAGCGAAGGATAATCTGATTTGGCATGTTTTTGATAAAAAGTCTGTTTGAGCTTAAAGGAATACATCGCGTTATCTAACTCTAATAGTTTTTTATCAACAATGGTTCCTTTTCCATCTATGAAATAACTTTTGTATTTTTTGTAGATGTCATTTTGTTGCTTGTTCCCCTTGGTAATCTCGATAATGCGATTGATTAGTTTTTCTTTCGTTTCCTTACTAATCTTGTCATTATCTAGCATGTGGAAAATATGTTCCTGAGAAGCCTTGTTCAAAAAGGCATCTTGATGAGTCCCATCTTTTTCAAACCATTGAACCGACTCGACAATGGCCACTTTTCGCTTACTCATAGATCCTTCAATAGAACCCAAGGTCGTAGCCTGAATGATATTTTGTGAATAACTGGTCCCAATCTGCATGATATTAAAATCATTGTAGTTAAAAATTTTATTGGGATGATAGTCTTCATTTATCGTCGCAACCAACTCTGAGGAACCCATTAAAACCAGTGTATTGGGAGTGATATTACTTGTTAGAATATCTCTACTTTTATACTTTTCATACGAGGTGCTATAACGAATACTGTTATCCTTGACTTTATAATAATCATCAATCTTCTTGACATACGTCACATTTAAAAGGGCAAGCGTCGCAATTACGAGCACAAGCGATAGTAAAAATGCTTTTAATTTAATCATCTCGTTTTATCCTATCCCTTCGATCTAGCCGATTTCTTTTCAATCTCTTATCTCTTTAAAATCGTCAGTAAGATTTTATAGGGTTCACCTGAAAAGATAAAGAAACCAATCATAACCAAATTCATGGTCACAAACCAACTTAGCAGCTTATACCAGTTTTTGTTTTTATTTTTCTTATAAAAATTGCTTTTCTTTTGATACACTTCAAATCCAGCCATCAAAATCCCATGGTAAAAACCATAGACAATGTAACTAACACTAAGACCATGCCAAAAACCCATGACCAACATATTGACCATATAGGCATAGGTTGCATTGTGTAGTCTATTTTTAAACCATTTTTTCCTGATAACCTGCATCAATACTCTTGAAAATACAAAATCTCTCAACCAGGTCGACAAGGTGATATGCCATCTAGTCCAGAAATCTTTGATATCGACACTCAAGAAAGGTTTGTTAAAGTTCATCGGTGTCTGAATACCTAGAATATTACTACTTCCAACGGCCATTAGACTATAGCCTGCAAAGTCAAAGAACAGATACAAGGTATAGAGGTACATATATTTGATTGAATAAACGACTGTGCCAGTATTATTTAGAGTGAGTAACATCTGGTAAACATAGGTTGATAAAACAACCTTGTAAAGAAGGCCTAGAACGATACGATACACACCGTCCCCTGCTAACTCTAGATACTCTTTTCGGGACATGACCTCGTTTATCTCTTTTAAAAATCTCCTACTCCGATCAATCGGACCAGCACTAACTGTTGGGAAAAAGAGCAAAAACTGTAGATAATCTTTTACACTGATTTTTCCTTTGATCAAGCCATCCGATATTTCTAGCATGATCTGAATGGTCTTAAAGGACATGTAAGAAATTCCAATAAAGGCCAACAAATGCAGAGAAGTCAGAGCAAAGACTTTATTGATTACCAAAGGAAGAATGGAAAGGAAAACCAGTGGTTTCAGCCGCTTTGCCTCTATCCTTTGTGCTAGAAAAACCAGAAAATATTGATAAACGATAAAGGCGAGCAAATAGACAATCATCGCTCGACTCTTACCATAGATAGCTCCTGCAAATAAGAGGGAGAGCCCCAAAATATAGTAGTCCTTACGTTTTTCAAAAAAGTTTACCACAAAACCAATCAGTAAAACTACAAACAAGAGAAGGAAGAACTCATTCCCCTCAAAATAATTCATATCAACCGAACTCCTTTTTCATTTTCTCATCTCGCTTCAAGGTTTATCTTTCTAATTTTTTCCTATCCTATCACCAGAAAGAGTTAACTCTATCTATTATACCATAATTTAAAAACTTTAAATGCCCCCTGTTGGCAGCTTCCTAGAACAAAAAAGAGCCCTTCGGCTCTTTTTATTTATGACTTAATTTCTTGGTCAAGAAATCTCCCAAGAACTGGATCGTAAAGATAATCAAGATGATGATAATGGTTGCTAGAACTGTCACATCATGATTGAAACGGTTAAATCCATAAGCAATGGCTACATTACCAATACCACCAGCTCCAACCGCACCGGCCATAGCTGTTTCCCCAACAAGGGAAATTAAGGTCACAGTCGTCACACGGATCAAATCTGGAAGACCTTCTGATAGGTAAACACCCACGATATCCCAGAAGGTCGCTCCGCTCGCCTGAGCCGCCTCAATGACACCGCCATCCAGCTCAGCCAAGACAACCTGCACCTGACGGGCAAAGAAGGCAAAGACTGCAAAAGAAAGGGGTACAAGGGCTGCGTTTGGCCCAATGCTAGTCTTGACAATCAAGTGAGACAGTGGCGACATGATTGCCAAGAGGATAATAAAGGGAACCGCACGGAAAATAGAGGTAATCTTGTCTAAAATCCAGAAGACTACCTTGTTCTCCAAGACACCACCTGGCGCTGTCAAGACGAGGAAAAGACCTGCCACCAGCCCCAAGAACCCTCCGATGATGAAGGAAAGAACTGTCATATAAAGAGTTAGGTAGATAGCCGTTCCCCAGCCGGCTTGTCCAGCCCAGCCCATTTTATAGACATTTGGTAAGTAAGTTTGAATAAACTCTGTCATATTACTGTCCTCCCTTCAATACTTTTAACTGGACACCAGCCTGACGGATGGCTTCTTGAGCACCTGCTAGTGCTGCTTTTTCACCTGACAAGACCACAACCAATTCTCCAACAGGAGTGCCATCGAGAATTTCGATATTTCCATAGAGAATATTAGCTGTTACTTGGTAATGTTTGTACAATTCATTCAAAAGTGGTTCGTCTGTCGAAGCACCTGCATACTTGAGTTGCACTAAGATACTGTTCTCAGATAGATGCTCTACGATTTCTTGCTTCTCAATCTTGACCATGGCTTCGTCAATACCTGTGGCAGTTGAGATGAAGTCTTGAGTCAAAGGTTGTTTAGGGTCTGAGAAAATTTCAAGGACACTACCTTCTTCAATCAAACGGCCATCCTGCATAACTGCCACACGGTTAGCAATGTCTTTGACAATCTGCATTTCGTGTGTAATCAGGACAACGGTCAAGCCTAATTTTTGGTTCAAATCTTGCAACAAGGCCAAAATCTGCTTGGTTGTCTTAGGGTCGAGGGCAGACGTTGACTCGTCTGAAATCAAAATTTTCGGATCATTGGCCAAGGCACGCGCAATGGCCACACGCTGTTTTTGCCCTCCTGATAGTTGTGAAGGGTAGTTTTCAGCACGATCTGCCAAACCAACCAAATCTAACAACTTAGCTACTTTAGCTTTCTTTTCTTCCTTGCTGAGTCCAGAGTGTTTGAGGGCAAAGGCCACATTTTCCTCTGCTGTCTTTTGACTCATCAGGTTAAAATGCTGGAAAATCATCCCAATGTCTTGACGCTTACGACGCAACTGCTCTGCCGTCAAGGTTACCTTGCCATCAAAAATGACGTCGTTATCAATGGTAATTTTCCCAGCAGATGGTTTTTGCAAGAGGTTAATCACCCGTACAAGGGTTGATTTCCCTGCTCCAGAATATCCAACGATTCCGTAGATATCCCCTTCTTGGATGTGAATGGTCACATCCTTGACCGCTGTGATGATTCTCTTCTTTTGGTGAAAAGTCACATCGATCTGATCTAACTTGATAATATCTCTACTCATAGCTTCTAATCAGCTCCTCTACTAATTCAATATGGGTGTAGTAATCGGCGATTCGCACATTTTCATCTCCACCATGGTCTCGGCTATTGGCATTTCCTAGACCGAAGGCCACCATTGGTACCTCTAGGGCATCAAAGACCGTATGCATAGGCCCTGTCCCCGCTGTTGTCGGCAAGACCGAAACGCCCTGTGGATAGAATTTCTTGGCCAACTCGATCACATTAAGAATGGCTGGTGCACTCATATCGCTTCGATAGCTCATCTCTCCCAAGGTATAGTATAATTCTACCTTATCAAAGCCATTTTTGTCTAGCTGTTTCCGAATTTTTTCCAGAACATCATGCGGTTCTAAGCCAGGAACCAAACGAACCTCTAGCTTAGCACTGGCTTCTGCTGGCAAAATAGTCTTAACACCCTGACCTTGATAGCCAGACTGGATTCCTTCTATATTGAGTGCAGGTTCAAAAAAGAACCGTTTTAGAAAGGCTGCACGATCCTCTTGTAAGAGAGGCAATTCCAAGCCATAAATGCGACTGATTTCCTCAGGATTGCGTTGGGCGTAAGTATCCACCAAGGCTAGTTCTCGTTCATTTGGCTCTTGTACTTCTTCGTACAAACCTTCAACCAAGATACGACCATCTGCAGCTCGAAGAGACTGTAGGGCTTGGAGGAGATACCATGGTGCTGACTCCACAACTCCACCATAACTCGAGTGGATATCCACATCAGCACTTTTTACCTTAGCATCAAATGTCACAATCCCCTTGTTTCCGCCAGAGATTTCCAGCTGCTCCAAGGCGTTCTTTGTACCTTGTTCCCAGACTAGCAAGTCCGCCCCACGAAGTTTGTCTGCGTGTTTCTCTAAATACTTATCTAGATCCATGGAAGCAGACTCCTCTGCCCCTTCCATGATAAAGCTAATATTGACAGGTAGGTCATCATGGTGTTGCATGTATTTTCTCAAAGCACTCAAACGAGCCGTGATATGCCCCTTGTCGTCGTCAACTCCACGCCCATACATAAAGCCATTGCGCACAGAAAGGGTAAAAGGATCCTCTGTCCACACCTGGTCACCATCCGCTGGCACGGTGTCATAGTGGTTATAGAAGATCAAGGTCTTAGCATCTGGACGCGAACTCTTGAAATGCGCCATGACAAAGGGAGCCGTATAAGTCTCATCAATCTCTACTTCAGCCCCTACGCGCTTGAAAATCTCACCCAGATAGTTTGCGACTTCCTTAAGTCCAACCTGCTGGGCAAAGACTGATTTCTTGGAAATTAAGGTGCGCAAGACTTCAAAATAATGTTGAGCTACATGATCCTTTTCAAATTTTTCAATCTGTTCTTGTTCACTAGGAAAAACCATATTCTCTCTACCTTTCTATGAACGTATAGTCTTCTTTACAATCCATGCTCTAGACAAAAGTAAGAGGTGGAAACTCTCTCCCACCTCCCTGTGTCTTATTACCAAACTGGTTGGTCCAAACCGTCTGATGTTTCTTCGATAACTTTTTTCACTTCATCAGTGTGGTAAGCTGCGATAATTTTCTTGATGGCATCAGCCTTAGGTGATGATTCCCAATCTTTTTTCGCAACGATGATGTTGTACCATTGTTTTGAGTTTTCATCAGCTTGTTCTTTGAAGAGTGCTTTTTTGTAGTCCAATTTTGCTTCTGTAACGAAGGTATTGTTTACAACGGCAGCGTCAACTGATGACAATGAACGAGCTGTTTGGCTAGCGTCCAATTCAGTAATCTTCAAGTTCTTTGGATTTTCTTTGATGTTTGCGATAGTAGCAAGTTCAGTTCCTGAAACATCCAATTTGATCAAACCAGCTGATTGAAGCAAGTAAAGCGCACGGCTTTCGTTTGTTGCATCGTTTGGTACAGCGATTTCACCGTTATCTGGGATTTCTTCCACTTTCGTGTACTTGTTTTCTTCTCCATTTTTACCTGAGTAAAGGCGGATTGGTGAGATGTACGTATCTGCAATCGCTACAAGGTCTTTCCCGTTTTCCTTGTTCCAGTTGTTCAAGAAGTTGTAGTGTTGGAAAGCGTTCAAGTCTACTTCGCCATCAGCAGTTGCCTTGTTTGGTTGAGAGTAGTCAGTGAACTCTGTGAATTCCAATTTAATACCATCTTTTTTAACCAATTCTTGGATTTTATCCCAACGTTTTTCTTCAGAACCGCTACGGTTAACTGTTGCGATTTTAACAACTGTTTCATTGTCCGCTTTCTTTTCTGAATTTCCGCAAGCTGCAAGAGTCAAACCTGCGACTGTAGCAAGAGCTGCTACACCGAGCCATTTTTTAATTTTCATGATTCTTTCTCCTTTAAAAATAATACCGTAATAGTATCTCATACTTTATTTGATTTAGCAAATTGTTATTAGATAGGCAGACATATAGTTTGAAACTATATATCTAAAAATTGAGAAATCACCCGCCTTTCTCAGACTGGATGATTTTATATAACTATTTAATGTCAGCTTCTGCTGGGAGATAAGTGTCTCCGAAGAATTGTTTAGACAATTTTTCAAGTGTTCCATCTTTGTAGAGTTCTTGGATGCGTTTGTCCACAAATGATTTCAACTCATCTTGACCTTTAGCAAGAAGTGGGTATACGTAAGGTTGTTGGTCACTTGGAAGCTCAATCACTTTCAAGTTATCCAAACCTTGGTTTTTGATAACTGTTTCAACACCGATTTTATCAAAAATCTTGTAGTCAAATTGACCATCGCTCAAACGAGACATGATTTGTTGGAAATCAGCCTTGGTGTAGTTAAGAATCGTTGGATTGTCTGCATGTTGTTTGTTATAGTCTTCTAGTTGTTTAGCTGTTGTTGTTCCTTGAACGACTTCAGTAGATTTTCCACCAATATCATCGAGAGACTTAATACTGTTATCGTCTTTCTTTACAACGAGAACGTTAGGATTTTTAGCAGTTGGAGCTGCATAAAGATATTTTTCAGCACGTTCTTTGGTGTAGCTGATGTTGTTCACAGCCATTTGGTAGCGATCAGCGTCAAGGCCCGCAAAGACACCTGACCACTCTGTCTTTTCAAACTTGACATCGTATTTGTCAGAGTCTTTAAAGATAGCACGAACTACTTCAATCTCATAACCAGTCAACTCACCGTTGTCTTCATAGTTAAATGGTTTTGGTGAAGCGTTGGTCGCTACGACAATTTCTTTCTTACCAGGTGTTGCTGCTTCGCTAGATGCGCTATCTTTCTTATCTCCACCTGAGCAAGCTGCTAGCACACCTGCGGCAACGAGTCCTAAGGCAGCAAGAGATGAATATTTGACGATTTTTTTCATGTCATTTCCTCCAAAATAGAATACTGTACTATCTTAACAGAAAATATTTTTTTTCGCCATTATATGATACCTATCTCGGTGATAGGTTTTTCTTATAGCTGATTAAAAGACCAGACGCAAGACTGCAATCAAGACAACCCCAAAAAGAACCGTACCCACTAGATTGCGGTAGCGAAAGGCTACCCAAGCCGTTGGAAAGACTGCTAAAAAGTCTAGCCATTTGATTTGAGGAAGGCTTCCAACCTTACCTGACACCACACTTGAAAGGATCAAGGCAAAGATAATGGAAACAGGTAAAAACTTCAAAAAACGCTCAACGATAGCTGGCAAACCCTTGTACTTGACCAAGATGAAAGGAATCATACGAGGAATCCAAGTCACCAATCCAGAAAAGACGATTGCCATTAAAATATACTTACTGACCATCTAAAACCACCCCCATGGTACAACCTAGCAAGGTCGCAAATAGAACAGCTAGTGACTGAGACACCACTGTCAAGAGGAAAAAGAAAGACACCGCAACAACTGCTAGGATCATCAGCAGATTGCGGACAGGAATCCTTCTTTGCATAATCTGGAATTGCGAAGTAAAAATCCCAATAAACATTCCCACAAGGGCAAAATCTAAGCCAAAAATTTCTGGATTTGGTAGGAGTCCACCTAGAGCCGTTCCGACTACTGTCCCCACAAACCAAGCTACATAACTGTTGATATTGTTCCCATGCATCCACATAGGATTGACCTTGTCTGTATGGGCTAATTCTCCCATCAAAACCCCATAGGTCTCATCTGTCAGGAGACTGGACATGCCGATATTTTGCCAGAGACTAGTATGACGAAAATAGGTCGATGCATGCAAGCTCAGCAAAAAGAGTCGCAAGTTGATCAAGAAGACCGTCATAGCAATAGCTGCCACAGGCGCTTGTACTGCAATCAATGCCAACATGGCAAACTGGGCGCTCCCAGCATAAACAAAGAGGCTCATCAAACCCATCTCAACAGGTGTCACATAGGGCGCGCCGATAATCCCACAAGCCAGACCAATGCTGACATAGCCAAGGGCAGTCGGCATGGCCGCCTGAACACCTTCCCAAAATCCTTTTTCTTTCATCTCTCTCCTCTTATTCTCTTCGTTTGAGGCTGTTCAAGGTCACAGCCACAGCAAGGAATATTATAACACATTCAAAGAAGAGAAAAAAGTTTAGAGTTTGAAACTAGTAGCTAGCAAAAAATGCTGAAATCCCATGAGTGTTATTAATGCATCCTAAACTGATCCACCCGAATAGTATACTTTTTATCTTCAATTTCTTTAGCATCTTCATCTTCTGTCGGATAAACATCGATCCAAAATTCTCTCCTTTGTCCTTTCAACTTGACTTTATAGCGATAGCCGTCATCGTATAGTCCTACCGTCTCGGTAGTTACAGATTGAAAATTTGGAAGAGCTTCAATTTCTTTTTTTATAGTCTGGGATAGATTGTTGAGCACTACATATTGCTCCCCTTTTGAAGCTACAGGAATATGAACTGTCGCTTCTTCCAAGCGATGCGATTTTGAAAATGTGAATCTTGCTTGACCTGTATAACCATTCAAAGCAATATTTTCGTAATCATAGAAAAGGCGTCCCGTTTTATAGAAATAGGGGTCTTCTGCATGCCAAGTATCCCGATAGGCCATCTCTGTTTCCTCCACCACTTCACTAGCCTCTCCAAATACTTCTTCAAAGGATTTAAGAGACATGTCGAATGAAAGTGTTTCAAACAAGACCAGTTGTGTCTTTTTGATATTCTGGCAAGCTGATAAAAGCATGAGTAAAGCTCCAAGAGCAAGCAGACTACTGATTATTTTTGTAAATTTCATATTTCTACTATACTAAAAAACTCTCAGACTGACAAACTTTGATAGAATCGGATTCCGTGATTGGATTTTAAAAATGCTTCTTTTTGTTTTAAATTGAGCAAGAGTCAGTAACAAACCGTCATAATAAGAAAAAGACTGGGAAGCCAGTCTTATCGTATGAACAAAAGTTAAATCAGAAATCCCTACTAAATGCTCTCACGAATATTCAAGAGCATGACAAATGCGGTTAGGAGTAATAGCAATAGAATAAAGCTGACCGCTAGGGTTCCAAAACTTGTAGCAATCGTTACGAAAACGATTGTGAATAGACTTGGTGAAACAACCGTAATAGCACCAATAGAGGATTGAACCGCTCCCATTGACTCCTCAGGTATTTGTTTAAAGACGAGTTCTTGCAATCTAGGAGAGAGTAACCCTGCGATGAAGGCATCCAAGGAGCTGAAAAGCAGAATCAAGCCAAAATGAACTGTGGCAAATCCTACTAGAAGGAGTAACTGGACGACGACCGAAGCGTATAGAGCTGTTTTTATAGAAATCGTATTTTTCAGATAGCCACTTACAAGGCTTCCGACAATAAGTGCTAACAATTCCAGTGTTGACAACAAAGCAAGAGATTGACCAGTTTGCAAATTCAAAAACGGTTGGTTTCTTAAAAAAAGAGTCGAAATAGGAACAGTGACATTGATTACAGCTTGGCTGATAGAGACGATAAATAAAATGAAGACCACTCTATCCATATTCCAGATCAATTTCGATGATTGGAACAAATGCTGGCAAAACGATTTTATAGAAAGACCTTCTTGATAGCTAATTGTTTTTTCAACTTTCAAAAGATCATTTTTTATAAAGAGAATACCTACAAATGCTATCAGAAACGTCAGAGCGTTTAGCAAGGAAATGAACTGAATGGAAAGAATTCCTAGTAAAACCCCTCCTAGAATATTACTGATTGTCCGAACTAAACTAACTGTTGATTGTTTAAAGCCAATGGCTTCTGTCAGATGTTCTTTCCCGATGATTCTTATAAAAATAGGAGTTAGCATGGCTCCTGAAAAGTAACTCAATGTATCCGACAAGAGGTTCATTAAACAAATAAAGAATACGAGCCATAAGGAAAAGGACTGCCCTGAAAGCGAAAGTGCCACTATAGAATAAAGTACAAATTTGACAAAACTAATAACCGTGTACTTTAGGACACGATGATGTTGAAAGTCAGCCAAAACTCCCATAAAGATTTGCAGAACTTGAGGAACAGTCTCTGAAATCGTGATGAGTAAAATCGCCAAGGGGGCAAACGAAGCATCTGCCACATAATTCAAAAAAGCAAGATAAAAAATCGTATCCCCAACCGTTGAAATCCACTGGTTGATGGTTAATTGCCTAAAATCTCTATTTTGAATAAATACTTTCATCGCAACTCCTTTTTAGTTCAAATGGGAAGTTTTTCCCCGCAAGATAGACCGGTATTATTGAGCACCCAAAATTACAGCAACGGTAAAATTTGACCAATGCCATTGTAGACTATATGCAGTCCAATAGGCCAATAAATAGACCTGGTTACTCTAAATAAGACTGCAAATATGAGACCACCACCCATATAGAAAAAAAAGTCTGTCAATACCCAACCGTGGTTACTAATATGCAAGATCCCGAATAAAGCAGCCGAACCAAGCACATCCAGTCCCCATTTCTTAACTTTTTCCAGAGCGGTCATCACCAATCCACGATAGATTATCTCTTCAAAAATGGGACCTGCAATTACAGGATAGAAAAAATACATCAAAAATGCCGTTGCTCCTGTAAAAGTCGGAATGGCGAGTTGATAAGAAATTTCATTTTTGGCAGGGGGGAAAATAAAAAATGTGACGAAATTCCAAATAACGAAAGCAAGAAGAGCTAAAAAGGAATAAAAAAGATAGGAACCCTTAAATTTTCTGCTGTTGATTTTCTGCCATTTCCCTGACCAAACCATAACAATAATAGCAAGCAGAACCACAAGAAAATTCAACATCATATCCGACAAATAATAGGCAAAGTCAGATAGACCAGCAGCAAGGTCGCTATGTAAAAGCAAACGAATGAAGAGCTGGTCAGCAATGACAAGCAGAATAGCTATAAAAAAGTAATAGCGTGAAATTATCTTTTTCATTCTATTTTCTCCTATACTATGAAATAAGGACAGTATAACACGGAAATTAGCTCATTTTAGAAAATCGCATATTTGATATTTTTTCTCATGGAAATTTCACATTCGCGATAGTAGATTAATCGATAAGTTCTTTATATTGCTGTAAGCGTAGTTCAAAAAGGGCTGTTAATTGTGGATTTTCTAATATTTGCAGAGATTGGATAAAGTGTTCAATCTCTTTTTGATTGCTTCCTTTGGTTTGGAGGAAAATGCTCAATTTCTTTAAAAACTGCAATGATACTTTCTCAAAAACATCATACGGGCGAAGCATACTCTCCAACTCGGCTTCAAAGATTGGGATGTAGGAGAAAAGTTTACGCTCCATAAGTTCTGAGATAATATTAAGATAACCACTTTTCATATACAGTCTATTGTGTACCAACTCTTTAAATTCCTTGGATTTTTCAAGTAAAGAGGTAGATAAAAAAATCAGGTCTTGGTTGCTCAAGAAGGGCATGGTATTGCAAAAAAGATAGAGTTCAAACCAGGTCCCAGACTCGATAGCATAGAGGTAGCTAGTCAAAAACTCGCTATCCTCCTCTTCTAGCGGATAGTTTTTATCCAGAGAATGGATAGCGTTTTTAATCACAATAGCGTTCAAACGACGATAGGTCTGCGCCATCTGTTCTTGCTCAACTTCCTCTAATAGTTGCTCTAAGCCAGCTATATCTTGATGGGCAAAGCGATCCACAACCTTTCTACCAAATCGCATATGTGGGGATTCCTGATAATTATTAAGCTTGTGTCCAAACTCATCGAAGGTCACATTAATACCTTGGATAGCTAGGATCAACTTATCTGCAGACAGCATAGACTGCCCTAGTTCAAACTTGGATAGCTGGGATGCTGTCAGACCCTCACAAGCTACATCTGACTGCTTGAGTTTCCTCGCCAGCCGCAATTCCTTGTAAAATTCTCCCAATTCCATTTTTTCAATCATGGCCAAACTCCCTTTACTGTTCTATTCGTAAAAATTTTTCCTTTTTTAACATATTATAAAATATTTTAGCAAAAAAGCCAGCTTCAAGCTGACTCTTTATTCTATAGTATCAAAGGCGAGACTTGGTTTGGCGTTGAGGTCCAAGTCTGCAAAGTTTTCTTTGTTCCACTCGCTGACGCTAGCATAGGCAATCATACCCGCATTGTCTCCGCAGAGGCGCAGGGGTGGGATGATGACCTTGACATCTGTGATTTCGGCTGCCAAGCGTTCTCTGAGACCTTTATTGGCCGCCACACCACCTGCCACAACAAGGGTTTTCACGGGGTATTTTTCTAAAGCCTTCTTGGTTTTTGCCATGAGAATATCCAGGACAGCTGCTTGGAAGGAAGCACACAAATCCTCTGTAGATAGGCTTTCTCCTTTTTGCTCAGCATTGTGGTGAAGATTGATAAAGGCAGACTTCAAACCAGAGAATGAAAACTCCAGATTGTCTTCCTTGATCATAGCACGTGGGAAATCATAAATATCCTGACCTTGATGGGCCAACTCGTCAATCTCACGACCTGCTGGATAAGTCAAGCCCATGACACGGCCGACCTTGTCATAGGCCTCACCAACTGCGTCATCTCGCGTTTCCCCAACAATCTTGTAATCACCAGCCTCAGAAACATAGACCAACTCGGTGTGTCCACCGCTGACCAAGAGGGCTAGTAAAGGAAAGGCCAATGGCTCCACGCTCTGAGCTGCCATAAGGTGGCCAGCCATGTGGTTGACGGGGATAAGTGGTAGGCCATGCGCCCAGGCAAAGGCCTTGGCAGCTGACAAACCAACTAGTAAGGCTCCGACCAAACCTGGTCCATAGGTAACCGCAACGGCTGTCACGTCCTCTTCGGTAATTCCTGCTTCTGCCAGTGCCTCCTCAATACAGGCTGTAATGATCTCAACATGGTGACGACTGGCCACTTCTGGCACTACGCCACCAAAACGTTTGTGGCTCTCGATTTGACTAGCAATGACATTGGACAAGAGCTCGTCATCGTTTTTCAGTACGGCGACACTGGTCTCATCACAAGATGTTTCAAATGCTAAAATATATCTATCCTTCATCTGCTTCTCTCTTCATGATAATGGCGTCCTCAACTGGGTCATGGTAGTAGGCCTTTCTCTCAGCGATGACTGCCATCTTTTCTTTCTTGTAAAATGCTTGCGCTCGGTGATTCGACTTTCTAACTTCGAGGAAAAGCTCCTTGTCTGTCGGCAAGTGAGCAAACAAGGCTGACGCAATTCCCTGACCCTGATAGGCTCCTTTGACAGCGATTTGTAGGACTTCTGCTTCAAAGAGATTCTCCTGAACGGCTAAAAATCCAATCACTTCTGCTCCATCATAAGCCAGAGCATACCAAGTCTGGTCTTGGGACAGGTCTGCTTGGATTTGTTCCAGCGTCCAAGGACTGACTGGGTATACATCTATCATGACAGCGTAGATGGCTTGAGCCAAGTCAGGTTGCTGTTGGATTCGTTTGATCTCTATCATAGGCGTTTAATGTAGGACTCGCCAGATTCGGTGTGGTTCTTGAGCCAGTTCTCCTCAGCTTCAACACGTTTGAGATAATTGGGCACAAAGTCATGCAAGGAGTCCGCTTCCTGGTCCCAGGCCCAAAGAGCTAGATCAGCTGCATTTGGCAAGGTTTCTTGATAGCTAGCTTGTGGCAGCTGCTCTTGAATTTGTTCCACAAAGACTCCAACTTCTCCGACAAAGGTCACCTGTTCAGCATCCTTGACCTGCTCTAACACTTCCGCAAAAGACAGGTGCGCTTCTGGCAAGACTTGCTTGGCATTTTCATAAAACCCTGCATATACATTGTTACGGCGTGCATCCATGATAGGAACCACCAATCCTTCTTGCTGACGTGGCACCAAAGCCAAGAGGCTAGACATGCCAACCAACTCGATGTTCAAGGTATGGGCTAGAGTCTTGGCAGTTGCTACCGCAATTCGCAAGCCTGTGTAGCTGCCAGGTCCCTCTGCCACCACGATGCGATCCAAGTCCTTGGGTGTCAAATCCAGACTCGCCATCAAAAAATCAATGGCAGGCATGAGGGTAATACTGTGATTTTTCTTGATATTGATCGTGGTCTCAGCAAGAACCTGCTTGTCCTCTAAAATGGCTAGAGAAAGAGCCCTGCTGGACGTATCAAAAGCTAATACTTTCATAATACATTCCTATCTTTTGGTCTGCTTACTATTATACTACAAAAGCTGACGCATGGGAATTTTCTTTGCCCCAAACAAAATAGGCCTACCACTTAGACAAAGAGGAAGGCAAAAAAGTTGTAGCTTTCCCCTATCTTTTACGAATATATAAGTGAACAAGGAATTTGAGAGGATCGCTATAAGAAATTTGGACCAGTTATGTTAGATAAAAAACACATTTTTAGAAGGGTAAATTTTATTCTCTTCATCTCTTATAGTTTTCTCATCATTTTCAATGATTTAAACATAATCGTTACACCCTTGCCATTTGATTTATTTCTTTGCATTGTTTTCTTTTTATGTTTCAACTCGATTTTCGATGTGAGAAATCATCATCGTAAGAATTAAGATATCACCTGAAAATAGAAAATCCGCCCCCTTTATCAAGACGAGGTGGATTTTCTGTATATTTAGATGAATAATTGAGCTCAAACATTTAAACCAAAATGAAAAACGAGCCAGACAACATAGGTGACAAGAAGGAGAAAAATTGAATAGAGTGTCACAAAAGCAAGCTTCCAAAGGAATTTTGTTTTGCGGTGTTCTAGATACGTAAAAATAAGATTTCCACCGTAGACACAGGCTACAAAGACTATAAACATCAAGAGGCGAACCCCAATCGCAAATTCAAACAAACTAAACATTCTTAATCCTCCTTATTTTAAAAACTATAGGAAATATTCCCATCCATAAACTTCTCTTTCCATTATAACACCTAAGCGCTCTCCGACCAAATCCTACCTGTCTTTTTGCTTCTTCTTTCTCTCCCGACTTTCTCATTTTCCGTCTTTTACTAATTTTTCATTTTGTGGTATAATTGAAATAATTGTAACGAATCAAGGTCAATCTAGACACAAAATGGAATGAAATCAAGCAAATCTCTGCTAAAAGTTTGGAATAAGCTGACCTGTAAATAGAAAGGAACTATATGATTTACAAAGTTTTTTATCAAGAAACAAAAGAACGTAGCCCACGTCGTGAAACAACACGCTCACTTTACCTAGACATCGATGCTAGCTCAGATCTTGAGGGCCGTATCGCTGCTCGCCAACTTGTCGAAGAAAACCGCCCAGAGTACAACATCGAATTTATCGAACTCTTGTCTGACAAATTGCTAGATTACGAAAAAGAAACTGGCGCTTTCGAGATTACGGAGTTCTAATATGACCTACACTCTTAAACCTGAAGAAGTCGGCGTTTTTGCCATCGGTGGTCTGGGAGAAATCGGGAAAAATACATATGGAATTGAATACCAAGACGAGATTATCATCGTCGATGCTGGGATTAAATTCCCAGAAGATGACTTGCTGGGTATCGACTATGTCATTCCTGATTACTCATACATCGTGGACAATATCGACCGCGTCAAGGCTGTCTTGATCACACACGGACACGAGGACCACATCGGTGGGATTCCCTTCCTGCTCAAGCAAGCAAATGTCCCTATCTACGCTGGACCGCTTGCCCTGGCTTTGATCCGTGGAAAACTCGAAGAACACGGCCTCTTGCGCAACGCCAAACTATATGAAATCAACCACAATACTGAGTTGACCTTTAAAAATCTCAAGGCAACTTTCTTTAGAACAACTCACTCTATTCCAGAACCTTTGGGGATTGTCATTCATACCCCTCAAGGAAAAATCGTCTGTACAGGTGACTTCAAGTTTGACTTTACTCCAGTTGGCGAACCTGCAGACTTGCACCGTATGGCAGCTCTTGGTGAAGAGGGTGTTCTCTGTCTCCTGTCTGACTCGACAAACGCAGAAGTGCCAACCTTTACCAACTCTGAAAAGGTCGTTGGCCAGTCTATCATGAAAATCATCCAAGGCATTGAAGGACGCATCATCTTTGCATCCTTTGCCTCAAATATCTTCCGTCTCCAACAAGCAACAGATGCCGCTGTTAAGACTGGACGTAAGATTGCGGTCTTTGGACGTTCTATGGAAAAGGCCATTGTCAACGGAATCGAGCTTGGCTACATCAAAGCTCCTAAGGGAACCTTTATCGAGCCAAATGAAATCAAAGACTATCCTGCAGGCGAGGTTCTGATCCTCTGTACAGGTAGTCAGGGCGAGCCGATGGCAGCCCTCTCTCGTATCGCTAACGGAACCCACCGTCAGGTACAACTCCAACCCGGCGATACCGTTATCTTCTCTTCAAGTCCAATCCCTGGAAACACCACTAGCGTCAACAAATTGATTAACATTATCTCAGAAGCTGGTGTCGAAGTCATCCACGGAAAGATTAACAATATCCACACATCTGGACACGGTGGTCAGCAAGAGCAAAAACTCATGCTCCGCTTGATTAAGCCCAAATACTTCATGCCTGTCCACGGTGAATACCGTATGCAGAAAGTCCACGCTGGACTAGCGGTGGACACTGGTGTTGAGAAGGATAATATCTTTATCATGAGCAATGGTGATGTCCTTGCCCTTACCGCAGATTCTGCTCGTATCGCAGGTCATTTCAACGCCCAAGACATCTATGTCGATGGAAATCGTATCGGTGAAATCGGCGCTGCTGTCCTCAAAGATCGTCGTGATCTATCTGAAGACGGTGTCGTTCTAGCAGTCGCTACTGTTGACTTCAAGTCTAAAATGATCTTGTCTGGGCCTGATATCCTCAGCCGAGGCTTTGTCTACATGAGAGAATCTGGTGACTTGATTCGCCAAAGCCAGCGCATCCTCTTCAATGCTATTCGTATCGCATTGAAAAATAAGGACGCCAGCATACAATCCGTCAATGGTGCTATTGTCAACGCCATTCGTCCTTTCCTCTATGAAAACACAGAACGTGAACCGATTATCATCCCGATGATCCTCACACCAGATGAAGAAGAATAAACCAACAAAACAGCCCCGTCTTCGGAGCTGTTTTTTCTATGCTTTCTTTTCTTGATTTTTAGAAATACTACGATTTTTACCTTCGAGATACACCATCAAAATAGAAATATCTGCTGGATTCACTCCCGAAATACGGCTGGCTTGGCCGATAGTTTCTGGATTGATAAGTTTGAACTTCTGGCGAGCTTCTGTTGCGATAGAATCAATATCATCCCAGTCGATATTGGCTGGAATGCGTTTTTCTTCCATGCGTTTCATCTTGGCAACCTGATCCATGGCTTTAGAAATATAGCCTTCGTACTTGATTTCTGTTTCAATCAATTCGATAATCTTGTCATCCAAATCCTCAGCAGCTGGCCCGATGAAGGCCACCACATCTTGGTAAGAAACTTCTGGACGGCGAAGGAATTCCTTGGCTGTCACCGCATCTGTCAACGGCTTGAAGCCCATCTCCTCAACCTTAGCATTTGTTTCTTTAACCGGCTTGAGTTTGATGATATCTAGGCGTTTCATCTCATTGTCAAATTGATTTTTCTTGATTTCAAAACGAGCCCAGCGTTCATCGTCAACAAGGCCAATCTCGCGTCCCATCTCTGTCAAACGCATATCGGCATTGTCATGACGAAGAATGAGACGGTATTCAGCACGACTGGTCAAGAGACGGTAGGGTTCAATGGTTCCCTTGGTCACCAAGTCATCAATCATCACTCCGATATAACCGTCACTGCGCTTCAAAATCAACTCAGGCTTGCCTTGGATTTTCAGAGCCGCATTGATACCCGCGATAATCCCTTGACCAGCTGCCTCTTCATAACCTGACGTTCCATTTGTCTGACCAGCAGTGAAAAGACCTGAGATTTTCTTGGTTTCAAGTGTTGCACGCAACTGGTGTGGCAAGACCATGTCGTACTCAATAGCATAACCAGTTCGCATCATTTCAGCATTTTCCAACCCTTTGATGGAATGAACCAGCTCGCGCTGTACATCCTCAGGCAGACTGGTTGAAAGCCCTTGAACATAGACTTCCTCTGTATTGCGCCCTTCTGGCTCAAGGAAGAGTTGGTGGCGTTCCTTGTCTGCAAAGCGCACAATCTTGTCCTCAATCGACGGACAGTAACGAGGTCCCACGCCCTTAACTACACCTGTAAACATAGGCGCACGGTGGAGGTTGTTTTGGATAATCTCATGACTGGTACCATTGGTATAGGTCAACCAGCATGGCACTTGATCCTTGACATAGTCCTCATCACGTGAAGTATATGAGAAGTGATTTGGCGCTTCGTCCCCTGGCTGAATCTCTGTCACATCGTAATTGATAGAAGAAGCCTTGACACGTGGAGGCGTTCCTGTCTTAAAACGACCGATTTCGAGGCCCAACTCCTTGAGGTTGTCAGCTAGGTTAATAGAAGCTAGGCTGTGGTTAGGGCCAGACGAGTACTTGAGGTCTCCGATGATAATTTCCCCACGGAGTGCAGTCCCTGTGGTTACAATAACCGCTTTTGCTCCATACTCTTGATGGGTAGCTGTACGCACACCAACAACCTTTCCATCTTCGACCAAAATCTCATCAATCATGGTTTGACGAAGGGTGAGATTCTCTTGATTTTCAACTGTCTTGCGCATTTCCTTAGAGTAAAGCTCCTTGTCAGCCTGCGCACGAAGAGCACGGACAGCTGGACCTTTCCCAGTGTTGAGCATCTTCATCTGGATGTAGGTCTTGTCAATATTCTTGGCCATTTCACCACCAAGGGCGTCGACTTCACGCACGACAATCCCCTTGGCAGAACCACCGATAGAAGGGTTGCAAGGCATGAAAGCCAACATTTCAATGTTGATAGTCGCAAGCAAGACCTTACAGCCCATACGGCTAGCTGCTAGGGATGCTTCTACCCCCGCGTGCCCCGCACCGATTACAATAATATCGTATTCTTCAGTAAAATTATAAGTCATTTTCTCTCCTATTCCTCAAGATGAATGTGTCTTAGTTGGCCGTCCCAATCTGGTAGAGTTGTTTTTAAAAAGTCTGGAACTAGCTGGATATTCTGGAGCTTATCCAACTCAATCCACTCACAGGGCAGTGTTTTCTCATCTTCCTGCATGGTCAATGGGGCATCCTCAAGTAAGTCCACCAAATAATGAAACTCGATATTGTGATAGGAAACACCGTTCTGTTCAAAGCGATTTTCAACTACAAAAGCTAGCTGCCCAGCTTGAGCTTTGACACCCAGTTCTTCCTTCACTTCACGGACTACCGCATCTTCCGTACTTTCATTGACTTGAATCGCACCGCCAATAGTGTAATACTTGCCCTTATCTTTGGTGACTAGGATCCTGCCATTTTGGAGAATCAAGGCTGTCGCCCGAACACCAAAAACAGTATTTTCCACTTTTGTCCGAAAGTCTTGTTGAGTCATTTTTGTCCTTTCCATTAAACGACACAAAAACAGTCAAAACTCCAAAGAAGTGCAGGACAAAAAAGCCTGCAACATCCATGAGCTTTGACCATCATTTCTATTGCTTTTATTATTGTAGCAAATTGAGAAAATTTGTCAATCTAAATGTACTGACAAACTTGCCCATCTCGATAAGCATTGTCAATCAATCCACCACCTAGACACTCATCACCGTCGTAAAAGACAACTGCCTGTCCTGGTGTGATAGCGCGCTGTGGCTCTGCAAAGATGACCTCTGCCTTATCTCCTTTGACATGTACTGTCACCTTAGAATCAGGCTGACGGTAGCGGAATTTTGCTGTGCATTCTAGCGTAAATTCCTCTGGCATGTCACGAGTAAAATGAACTTGACTAGCCTCAAGGCTGGTTGACATGAGCGAATCATGGTAGAAGCCTTGACCGACATAGAGGATATTCTTGCTTAGGTCTTTTCCAACAACGAACCAAGGGGCATTGTCACCGCCGTGTTGCCCACCGATACCGAGTCCACCACGCTGACCGATTGTATAATACATGAGACCAGCATGCTCACCCATATCACGTCCATCCACAGTCATCATGCGACCAGGCTGAGCTGGCAGGTAGTTACTGAGAAAGTTTTTAAAGTTCTTTTCTCCGATAAAGCAAATCCCTGTCGAATCTTTCTTCTTGGCAGTCGCAAGACCTGCTTCTTCTGCTAGTCTTCGTACTTCAGGCTTTTCCAAATGCCCCAAT
Source organism: Streptococcus oralis subsp. dentisani (assembly GCF_007475365.1). Taxonomy (NCBI): domain Bacteria; kingdom Bacillati; phylum Bacillota; class Bacilli; order Lactobacillales; family Streptococcaceae; genus Streptococcus; species Streptococcus oralis. The sequence goes on from NZ_CP034442.1 coordinate 1,329,530, forward strand.
GGGAACATGGTTTTTTGGAGTTGTTCTTGCGAAAGTTGACTGAGGAAATAAGTCTGATCCTTGCCATTGTCCACGCCACGAAGCATGTGAACGATGCCATCCTCATCACGCGCCACTCGGGCATAGTGCCCAGTCGCTACATAGTCTGCCCCCAAGGTCATGGCATAGTCCAAAAAGGCCTTGAACTTAATTTCCTTGTTGCACATAACATCTGGATTTGGCGTACGCCCTGCACGGTATTCCGCTAGGAAATACTCAAAGACGCGGTCCCAATACTCTTTTTCAAAATTGACAGAGTAGTAAGGAATGCCGATCTGGTCTGCCACCGTAGCCACATCCTTGTAATCCTCGGTCGCCGTACAGACGCCGTTTTCATCTGTGTCGTCCCAGTTTTTCATGAAGATACCGATCACATCGTAGCCCTGCTCCTTGAGCAAGAGAGCCGTCACCGACGAATCAACACCACCACTCATCCCCACAATAACACGTGTTTTAGAGTTATCACTCATGGTAAGTCTCCCATCTATTCGTTTATTCACGATTGAAGGTCGTGTGTGCTTTACGATTGAAGGTCGCTTGAGCAGTATTCATTATAACACGCTTGGTTGGAGAAGACAAGAAAGAGGCTGATAAATCATCTCAACCTCTCTTTCTTCTTTGCAAACGAATCAATTTTCCCCTTTAAGTTCTTTCTTCGCTTGTTCTATCTGGTATTTCACTTGCTCAAAGCCAGTTCCTCCTAAGGAATTCCGTCTCTGAACAGCGGTTTCTGGACGCAAGTAGATATAAATATCCTCTTCAATCAAGGGATGGTAGGCTTGCAACTCCTTCAAATCCCAATCTTGGATGTTTTTACCATGCTTGATAGAGTCTAGAACCAATTTCCCTACTATTTCATGCGCTTCTCTAAAGGGGAGGCCTTTTTCAGCCAAATAATCTGCCAGTTCGGTCGCATTCGAAAAATCATTCTCTGTGGATTGCTGCATTTTGGCCTTATTAACCTGCATGCTCGATAGCATACCTGCCAACACATCCAGAGAATTTAAAATTGTTTCTACTGTATCAAACATGCCTTCCTTGTCCTCTTGCAAATCCTTATTGTAAGCCAGGGGCAAAGATTTCATGACGGTCAATAGTCCGAGTAAGTGCCCGTAAACCCGTCCTGTCTTCCCTCGAATCAACTCAGCCATATCAGGATTTTTCTTCTGGGGCATGATAGACGAACCCGTTGAAAAGCTATCAGACAAGCTAATGTACTGATACTCAAAACTGCACCAATTGATGATTTCCTCACAAAAACGACTCATATGCATCATCAAAATGCTGGCATTTGACAGAAATTCCAAGATAAAATCACGGTCACTCACTGCGTCCAAGGAATTGGTATAGGGTTGTTGGAAACCCAGTAAATCACTCGATAATTGACGATTGATTGGAAAAGTTGTCCCCGCCAAAGCAGCTGCACCTAGGGGAGATAGGTCCGTATGTTTCAAGTTAAATGCAAAGCGCTCGCTGTCCTTTTGGAACATATTGTAATAAGCCATGAGATGGTGGGCAAAACTAATCGGTTGGGCGTGCTGTAAATGAGTATAGCCTGGCATGATGGTTTCCACATGTTTTTCAGCCAAATCCAGCAAAACACGGTTTAGACTCGCCAACTTATCCAAGACATGGCCAAGCTGCTCCTTTAGATATAAGTGCATATCCGTTGCGACTTGGTCATTCCGAGAACGAGCCGTATGTAGTTTCCCAGCCAGAGAACCGATTTTCTCTGTCAGCAACACTTCCATATTCATATGAATATCTTCATTTGCAATATCAAAATGAAGCTCCCCTGCCTCTAAATCTCGCAACAAAGCTTTCAGACCATCTTGGATCTGCTCTGCCTCTTCCAAGCTCAAAATGCCAGTCTGTCCTAGCATTTGAACATGAGCTAGGGAACCCATCAAATCAAATTTTGCCAGCTGGTGGTCAAAGGAAATACTCGCACCGAACTGCTCTACCCACTCTTCCACAGTGCCTTCAAATCGACCACCCCATAATTTTGTATTTTTCGACATATCCTGTCGTCCCTTTCTATCGCGTCACTACTCAACATTTTTCTGAACTTCTGAATAAACCTTAGTCGGAAACCCCCAAAGCTTGATAAATCCCACAGCCGCATCTTGGTCAAAGGTATCCGCACTAGTATAAGTCGCCAAATTTTCATCGTAAAGAGAATTTGGTGATTTCCGAGCCACTACCTGGGCGTTCCCCTTATAGAGTTTAACTTTTGCAGTTCCATTGACAACTTTCTGTGTCTCCTTGATATAGGCAATCAAAGCCTGAGTTGCTGGGCTAAACCACAAGGCATTATAGATGAGATTGGACAACTCATTTTCGATAATGGGTTTGAAATGAGCCACTTCTCTTACAAGAGTCAAGTCTTCAATCTCCTTATGAGCTGCCAATAAAGTCACAGCACCTGGGCACTCATAAATCTCTCTTGACTTAATACCGACTAGGCGATTTTCCACATGGTCAATACGACCGACACCGTGTTTCCCCGCAATTTCATTTAGCTTTTGAATCAAATCCGCCACTTTCATCTTCTCACCATTGAGGGAGATAGGCACTCCGCAACTAAACTCAATGTCAATAAATTCTGGACTGTCTGGTGCCTCTTCTGGAGAAGATGTAATTCCAAATGCTTCTTCTGGCGCTTGGTTCCAAGGATTTTCCAAAACACCACATTCATTTGCACGTCCCCAAAGATTTTGATCGACAGAGTAAGGATTGTCAAGGTCAGCTGGAACTGGGACGCCATTTTCTTTTGCATATTGGATTTCTTCTTCACGAGACCATTTCCACTCACGAACAGGCGCTACTACCTTTAAATTAGGATCCAAAGCTGCAATAGAGACTTCAAACCGAACTTGGTCGTTTCCCTTACCTGTGCAACCATGGGCAATTGTGGTTGCCCCCGTCTGATGAGCTATTTCAACGAGTTTTTTTGAAATAAGAGGGCGACTCAGAGCAGATACCAAGGGGTACTTTTGTTCATAGTAGGCATGTGCCTGAAGGGCCACTAAAACATAGTCATTAGCAAATTCTTCCTTAACATCAATGACATAAGACTCTACAGCCCCAACCTTGAGAGCCTTAGCATGGATGAACTCCAAATCTTTTCCTTCGCCCACATCCATACAAACAGCGATCACATCATAGTCTTTTTTTAACCATGTAATAGCAACTGATGTATCCAATCCACCTGAATAGGCTAAAATAACTTTTTCCTTACTCATTTCTCTTCCTTCTTTCTATTTTTCGATAGAGGCTTTAAAAGCATCGTCAATCAATTTGTCCAATTCCCCAGAATCCTTCAACTTCTGGATAGTTTTGTCAACCGCCTCTTTTAATTTTTTACTGTCTTTTTTCATCGCAACAGCGTAGGAATCTTCCTTGTCATTATCAACATCAAACTCAGCGATGGCTAGGTCTGGATTATTCTCTACAAATCCTTTCGCCACTGGTTCCTCAAAGATAAGAGCATCCAGTTGCCCTGATTTCAAATCTGTTATCAAATTTCCATTTTTAGGAAGTGAAACGAGAGAAGAATTCTGCAAGGTTTCTTTGACCAAAGTCTCCTGTATCGAACCTTTCTGCGCTCCAACCTTTTTCTGGGCCAAATCCTTCACTGATTGGTAATTCGTTAATTCAGATTTTCTTACGATCACCTTATTTTTCGAAGTGTAGTAGGGAATTGAAAAATCGTAAACTTGACTTCTCTCCTCCGTTTTAGAAATGCCTGATATGGCAAGATCGGCTTTACCTGAATCAAGACTAGCCAGTACATTGTCAAAACTCATTGGAGAGAACTCCACTTCCACACCTAGTTCCTTTGCGATGGCTTTGGCTAGCTCAACATCTGAACCTACAATCTGATTTTTCCCATCAACCAATTTCTGGTATTCAAATGGAGCAAACTCTGGATTCAGAGCCACCACCAATTTTCCTTTAGCCTTAATGGCTTCAACACCTTGGGACTGACTGTTACTACAAGCAAACAATAAGGGAAACATAAGCAAACTAAACATCGCCATCAGCACCTTCTTTACTTTATTCATAGAAAACCTCCTCTTATTTTTATACTTTTAAATTGTATAAATAATACACTTCTCGAAAACATTTGTCAAGCCAAAACTGAATTTTATTTCATTTTAAACAAAAAAACTTAGGGAAATTACATAAAAATGTTATCCCTAAGCGTATTTATACTATTCATTTTTTGGAAAAATATAATCACTCTATTAAATGCCAAAGGACAGAGAGATAAACAAACTCCCTACATTCTCTTTCACAATTCAATAACTCGATGGCACTGTTCGGCCACATAGGCATCGTGGGTAACGATAATGACCGTTTTACCTTCCTTGTTCATATCTAAGAGAAAGTTTAAAACCAAATCTCGATTTTCAGGATCTAGAGAACCGGTTGGTTCATCTGCTAAAAGGAGCTGACTGGGTTTTAAAATAGCTCTAGCAACTGCGATTCGCTGCTGTTCCCCTCCAGATAACTCTGAAACCTTTTGATGTAGAGTTGATGGCAACCCCACTCTCTCTAAAATTTCTTCTATCCTTTTGACTTTGTCCTTCTTAGACAATTTCACATACTTTAGAGCGAGCATGAGATTATACTCTACCGTTTCATTATCAATCAGAGCAAAGTTTTGAAACAGATAGGAGATATGTTCGCGGATAATCGCTTGCGACTTAACAGAGTTGACAGGTACATTTTGCTGACCGAATATTTCATAATGTCCACTGTAATCGCCATCTATCAAACCCAATAGATTTAATAAGGTTGACTTGCCACTACCACTCTTTCCAACTATCGCAACTAAGTCCCCTTGGTTAATCTTTAGGGATAAGTTCTCCAAAATAACTTTTTTCCCAATGGTTTTCGTAACATTTTCCAACTTTATCATAGGTGATCCCCTTTCAATAACTGCGCTACATTTCGTTTTTCCATCTTAGAACCCAAGAAAAGTACAAACAGAATATCTAGGCATGTAAATCCTGCAAAAAGTAGGAGCGGAAAAAGAGCATGGGCAAAGAATAACAAAACCATAAAAGGAAGGCTATAAACGGCTAATAGGAGACCCAGCAAGGAACGATACCGATCTATCAATTTCCACCCCATAAATTTCTTGGTGATGATATCTGTTCGCTTCAATAAGAAAGTTGTTACTAATAAGAAGTAGGAGATCATCATACTAAGAAGACCAAACAAAGCAAAAAGTAGGTTAAAATTCCGAACTGCATCTCGATAAGAATCTACCTTCTCTTGTTGAATGGCTTGAATAGATGAAAATTTTAAATAATTCCCATCTGATAATTTCTCAACTAACGCTGTCACCTCTTTTTGGTGTTGAGCTGTATTTTCGATTTTAATGGGATTATTTAAACCTGTTGTTGACAGGGAGGCTTTTTCATCCCACATCATATCAGAATCATTGACCAAACTAATGATTGGATTGTAGAGATTTTCCTTTCGCTTCTCGTTATAGGGGAAGAATGACCAATCACCTTCATAGTAAGCAATTTCGACGTCCATTTCCTCTATCGTTTGCTTTTGCTGCTCTTCATACTTCATCGAAAGATAGGCAATTAATTTCCCCAAGAGCTGATTTTTATCTTCTTCACCTTTCGTACTTGCTGGCATCAAAATAACTTTTTTAGTGCCGGTATCTGGTAGCTTGAATCCCTTGCTCTTTAGAAAATTGCTATTAGCATAGTAAACATCCACCGTATCTGGTAACTGATATTGCTGAATCTGTTCTGATTTGACAAAATTTTTTACAGGAAGACTGCTACTTCGTACATAGCCTGCCTGCGTTTTTTCTACCAAGTCTTGATAAAATCGATAGAAATAATCCACTGCTTGCCCCGAGCCTGCCAACTGCTCTTGCCACAGGTTATCATTGAGTTGGAAAGTTTCTAAGATCAGATAATTTCCTTGACTGATCCACTGTTTCTGGTAATTCAACTCATTGTTTTCTTGCTCCAAACTTTTCCCCACCCCAACTAGCAAGACTGTCAGTAAAATGGTGGTTCCAATTTTCATCAAATAATTAAAGAGTAGACCAAATTTAAAAGATGAAAAACCTTTCAGCAGAGAGCTGATTGTCATTTTTTGAATTAAGAGATAAGTCAACCAACTGATAAAGAGATAAAGCTGCAAAAGCAAAAAATGAGACAACCACAGCATAGGGAACAAATCTTTCGGCTTATAATCAAGCAAGAAAAACACCCCTAGATTGATCACAAGCGCCCCACCTAGGAGGAGGTAGAGGTTGCCTTTAACAACATCAGCTAAAACAGCCCGATCTTGAAAACCAAGTAATTTTTGTACCCCAACTCTTTTCATCTCCATCATTGGCTGATACACTGTTACTAAGACAAGAAGCAAAATAGCCAAGACAAAAATAATAGCAGATAAGAGCAAATCTCGATTTAAGACTTCCACTGCACTTTTATAGGTTGGCTCTAGCAAGGTAGTCTGGTCGGTCTTGAAAAAATCACTCCACTTCTGTAAAATCTGATCTCTATCCATCTCTTGAGTCGAACTAATCGTGTAGCGGCCATTTAAACTACGAGATGTATCCTTGATATAGGTTTGAAAAGTCATAAGCTGAATAGGCTTGGCTTTTAGAAAGGTCGGAATCGTACCAAGTTTATTGGAAATTTCTTTATTACTGTAAACTCCCTCACCATCTGTGGTAAAATCAAGAGAAGAAATCCCAAACTCTTGGTAGGGGAAGGTATCTTTATCAAAAACACCAGACTTGACCACCTCATCACCGCTGTCTGTTTTGATGATGGAGACTTTGTACTCCTTTGATACATCCTCAAAAAATCGAAGAACAGATTCTGCTGGTTCATTAACATCTTTCAAATATACATCCAAAGAACCCGTTGTCTTTCCCATTTCCTGAATCCGAACCACTTCTCGTGTGTGGTTTACATTAAAAACCAAAAAAGTAGTACACAGAAGCAGGAGTAACATACAGAAATTACTGATTTTTTTCATAAAGATACCCCCTTAGTACTTTATCATCTTAGTCGTAGAATTTGTTAACCTTTTCACAGATTTATTTTAGATTTCTTTTTTACTTTTTATATTACTATGATACAATATTTTTAATAGAATTCAATTTATTGTTAACTTTTTTCACGAACAAGGAGGAGAACATGCGCTACGATTTTGGAAATGTTTATAAAGAAATCCGTGAGTCAAAAGGATTAACCCAAGAGGAGGTCTGTGGGGATATTCTCTCAAGAACCAGCCTATCAAAAATCGAAAGTGGAAAAACAACTCCTAAATATGAAAATATGGAGTTTCTTCTTCAGCAAATTAATATGACCTTCGAAGAGTTTGACTATATTTGCCATCTCTATCACCCAAGTGAACGATCAACTATCATGCAGACTTTTCTAAAAATGGCTTCTATTAGTGGTACGAGCGACTTAAGTAAATTACTCAAAAAATGCCAACATTATCTAAAAACACACCATGATTTCCCCATCCAGCAGTTACAAGATATGCTCGAAATCGTTATCTACATCCGTGAAAATGGGATAGAAAAATTGTCAGGTAAGGTTGATAACATTGTAAACAGACTATGGGATAAGATTGAGAAACAAGATACTTGGTATGAGAGCGACCTCAAAGTCCTTAATACCATTCTCTTTGCTTTTCCTATGGAGTATATTCATCAGATTACCGAAAAAATTCTCGAACGAATAGAGGTTTATAAACACTATAGTCCTATCTTTCAGCTTCGTATGATGTTGCTTCTGAATCTCTCAACTCTTTATCTTTACAATGGTGATAAGTTGCTTTGCAAACAGCTTTGCTACACTCTCTTAGAGGAAGCAAAAGTAAGCAAACAGTATGACACACTTGCGTTTTCCTATATTCGTATAGGCATTTGTACTAATGATGCTCAGTTGATACAAAATGGACTCTCCTTAGCTAAACTAGTCGAAGATGAACACTTACTAACAGAGCTAGAGCGAGAAGTTGACATCTTTGTAAACAAAAAAGAAAGTCATTAAGACTTCCTTTTCTATATCTTCTTAATACCAACCGTTGTTAAGCCAGAAGTTCTTGGCAGCTGTCCATGAACCGTAACGTCCTGCAACGTAGGCATCTGCTACACGTTCTTGGTTTTCAGCTGAGTAGTCACCGTTCAAGTATGAATCTGTCAATTGGTAACGTCCGATGTAACGTCCGTTTGTCGCTGTGTAACTACCACCTGATTCTTTTTGAGCGATCCACTCTTTGGCTTCTGCTTCAGAACCGCTTACAGTTGAAGCTGTGTAACTTTCTTCTTCATAAGAAGTGCTGTTTGTAGCAGCGGGCGCTTCGTAAGTTGTTGTTTCAGTTATTTCTTCGTAAGTCGTAGTCTCTTCGATTGTTTCTCCTGTTGCAGCTGGTGCTTCATAAGTTGTCGCAGCTGGAGCTGTCCCTTCGATGATCAAAACTTGGTCCACAAAGATCAGATGAATATCCTCTATCTTGTTTTTTTCTGCCAATTTTTCAACAGTGGTGTTGTACTTCTCAGCGATTTCTGAAAGAGTGTCACCTGATTTCACTGTATAAGTGACTGTTTCATCCGCAAAAGCAAGTGATGGTGCAAGGAAAGCAAGGAAAGTTGCTGCTCCTGCAAGAGTTAATTTAATTTGTTTAGTTGTTAATGTCATTTCTAAAAATTCTCCTTTTTACTATGCTTCTATCATACCGTTTGAATATTACCGTTTCTTGACGGTTTCGTGTAGAAATATTACAAAAATATTTTATATTTACTGAAACATTGATATTTTTGTCATAAAAGACAAGATTTTATACTATTTTTATCCATTTTTTCAGTTTTATAAGGGAAATAAGCACAGAACTTCATTCTTTGATATAATAGAAACAAGAATCTTTGTAAGGGGAAACAGATGCACTCACTTCGTTTTCAATCTGTCTTTGATATTATCGGCCCTGTCATGATTGGTCCATCCAGTAGCCATACAGCTGGTGCAGTTCGTATCGGGAAAATCGTGTCTTCCATCTTTGGTGATAGACCGACAGAGGTAGAATTCCAACTATTTAATTCATTTGCCAAGACCTACCGTGGTCATGGAACTGACCTAGCTCTCGTTGCTGGAATTTTAGGTATGGATACGGATGATCCTGACATTCCAAATAGTCTCGAGATTGCCCATAAACGTGGTATCAAGATTGTCTGGACCATTCAGAAAGACAGCAACGCTCCTCACCCTAACACCACTAAAATTACTGTGAAGAATGAACACAAGTCCATCAGTGTGACAGGTATTTCAATCGGTGGGGGAAATATCCAGGTCACGGAACTCAATGGTTTTGCCGTCTCTCTCAACATGAATACCCCGACCATCATCATTGTGCACCAAGATATTCCGGGGATGATTGCCCATGTTACAGAAGCCCTCTCTCGTTTCGATATCAACATCGCTCAGATGAATGTGACTCGGGAAAAAGCTGGAGAAAAAGCCATCATGATTATCGAAGTCGATAGTCGAAGTTGCGAAGAGGCGATTGAAGAAATCCGAAAAATCCCTCATCTCCACAATGTCAATTTCTTTAAGTAGGAGGAAACATGTTTTATTCTATCAAAGAATTGGTCGAGCAGGCGGATCTAGATTTCCAAGGAAATGTCGCAGAGCTCATGATTGCGACAGAATATGAACTGACCGGCCGATGCCGAGATGAAGTTCTCCTCCTCATGGAACGCAATCTAGAAGTCATGAAAGCCTCTGTCGAGCTTGGCCTTAGTGAAAACAAATCCCGCAGTGGCCTAACGGGTGGAGATGCGGCTAAGCTAGATCGCCATCTCAAAAGTGGCAAGGCCTTGTCAGACTTTACCATCCTATCAGCAGCCCGAAATGCCATCGCGGTCAACGAACACAACGCTAAAATGGGCTTGGTCTGCGCTACTCCAACCGCAGGAAGTGCTGGCTGTCTGCCAGCCGTTCTCACTGCTGCTATCCAAAAATTAGACCTTACCCACGAAGAACAGCTGGATTTCCTCTTTACTGCTGGTGCCTTTGGACTAGTCATCGCAAACAATGCTTCTATCTCAGGTGCTGAAGGTGGCTGCCAGGCCGAGGTTGGCTCTGCCTCTGCTATGAGTGCCGCAGCCTTGACCTTGGCTGCAGGTGGAACGCCCTATCAGGCTAGCCAAGCCATTGCCTTTGTCATTAAAAATATGCTAGGCCTCATCTGCGACCCCGTCGCTGGTTTGGTCGAAGTTCCTTGTGTCAAACGAAATGCCATGGGAGCTAGCTTTGCCTTTATAGCGGCAGATATGGCCTTGGCAGGTATCGAATCTAAGATCCCTGTCGATGAAGTTATCGATGCCATGTACCAAGTCGGATCCAGCCTTCCAACTGCCTTCCGAGAAACGGCTGAAGGTGGACTCGCAGCCACCCCAACTGGTCGTCGCCTACAAAAAGAAATCTTCGGAGAATAACCTTATCTAATAGGAGAAACTATGTCATCAATCTCAGCCATCTTTTTCGATCTAGACGGAACTCTGGTTGACAGTTCCATCGGGATCCACAATTCCTTTACTCATACCTTTGAACAACTGGGAGTTCCGACTCCTGATGCTAAAACCATTCGTGGTTTCATGGGTCCACCGCTTGAAACTAGTTTTGCAACGTGTCTTCCCAAGGAGCAAATCTCGGAGGCTGTGCAGATATACCGTTCTTGCTACAAGAAAAAAGGAATCCACGAAGCCCAACTCTTCCCCCGAATGACGGAATTGCTTCAAGAACTCTCGCAAAACTATCCTCTCTATATCACCACTACAAAGAATACCCCTACTGCTCATGATATGACTAAAAATCTGGGAATCCATCATTTCTTTGATGGCATTTACGGTTCTAGTCCTGAAACGCCACACAAGGCGGATGTTATCCGTTATGCTTTGCAAACGCACCAACTCCCTGCAGACCAAGTCCTCATCATCGGAGACACCAAGTTTGATATGATCGGAGCCCAAGAAACTGGCATTAAAAAGTTCGCTGTTACTTGGGGATTTGGAGAAGAAGCTGATTTACTCAGCTATCAACCTGACTGGACTGCCCATACAATCGATGATATCATTAACCAGCTATAAATAATACGACAATTTGAAACTACAGAGTAAAAAGACCAAGGTTCTGTCTATACAAAACCTTGGTCTTTGATTTATGATTAATTGTATGAATCACTCTTACTCAATATGAGTTGTTTCATTTGCAAAGGAAATGATCGCTTCTTTGAGCTCATCTCCACTGAGTGAACGGAACTCTTCAATTTTTTGATTGATGGCTTCTAGAGGCATGACATTTACCTTACCAACGAAAATCTTGTCCATGACTTGGTTATCAACCAATTCAGTCGAAACCAAGAGTTCCTCATAGAGTTTTTCACCCGGACGAATACCGACCTCAACGATTGGAATTTCACTTTCCGTGTGCCCGCTTAGAAGCACCATTTTCTTAGCCAAGTCGTAGATCTTAACTGGTTTGCCCATGTCAAGGATAAAGACTTCTCCGTCCTTGGCATAAGCCCCTGCATGGATTACCAGACGGCTAGCCTCTGGAATGGTCATGAAGTAACGTGTCATACGGAAGTCTGTCACCGTTACAGGGCCGCCTTCAGCAATCTGACGTTCAAAGACAGGAATCACACTACCACGGCTACCGAGAACATTCCCAAAACGAACTGCACAGTAGGTTGATTTGCTACGTTGGTTAAAGCCAGTGACAATCAACTCTGCCACGCGCTTGGTTGCGCCCATAACATTCGGTGGATTGACCGCCTTGTCTGTCGAAATCATAACCATCTTAGGTACTTTGGCTGCATCAACAGCCTTGGCAACATTGTAGGTTCCGAGGATATTGTTCTTGAAGGCTTCTTTTGGATTGCGCTCCATCATCGGAACGTGTTTGTGGGCTGCAGCATGATAAACAATGGCTGGTTTGTACTGCTCAAACACCTGCAAGAGACGGTCGTAGTCCTGAATATCTGCAATGACAGGAACATAATCAATCCCTTGGAATGTACGGATCAATTCATGATAAACAAGGTAGATGGAGTTTTCACCATGCCCCAGCAAGATGACACGCTCTGGATTGAAGCGACTGACCTGACGACAAATCTCTGAACCAATCGAACCGCCAGCTCCTGTCACCAAGATGGTCTTGCCTGTAAGCTCTGCACCAAGACGGGATTCGTCAAGACGGATTTCCTGACGGCCCAAAAGGTCTGTGATATCAATTTTCTGGAAGCCGCTACCTGGTTGGTGAAGTCCCTGGACAACTGTTTCAACCTTGGGCATCTTGTAACATTTGATACCGAGTTTATTACACATCTGCAGGATACGTTCGTACTCTGACGGATCAAGCGAAGGAATGGCTACGATAACTCGCTCGATTTGGTGACGTTTAGCCAATTCAGGCAGATTGTCATAGGAGCCCAAAACTGGGATTCCACCTAGTTTTTGTCCCTTTTTCTTTTCATCGTTATCCAAAATCCCCACTAGCTCAAGGTCGCTAGTTGGATGTTGGTAGCTGTTCATAAAGAGGGCACCACCATCACCAGCACCAATCAAGAAGGTCCGACGGTGCTCGCCATCCCCACTACCCTGCTTGCGCTTTGAATAAATCAACTGCCAAGTGATGCGAGGAAGCAAAATCAGGAAGGTACTCAACAAGATAAAGAGCACGATGAAACGGATAGAAAATAGTGGAAGAAAGGCATAGCAAAGTCCGTAAGAGACAATACTGCTGACGGTTACCCCAAAAAAGATTTTTAAGAAATCTGTGATTTTACTATAACGACTAATACTCGCATTGAGCCCCCAAAATCCAATCATGATTTGATAGAAGAGGAAAGCCAAACCAGTATAGATAACATAGTCCACAGGCGCTGGGTTAATCAAACCATAAAAGAGAATGTAAGACACAATGATGGAAACCACCATACTAACAATGTCAAATACACCCCAGAACACCTGCTTTTGCTGTTTATTTAAAATTTCAACCAGATCAATCACATAATCTGTTAGTTTTTTATTCATAGGAATTTACTCTTTCTTAAAAGAATGCAAATAAATATACTGTCATTATAACATCTTTTGGCTATTTTATCTTTTACAATACTATTTATTTTTTCTTAGTAATTTTACAAAAATAAACTGACGTACAAAACCTGGACAAAGTGCCACAACCGCCTGAATGGCAATGCTTTTCGCATATTCCATGTAGGAAATTTGGCCTCTTTCAAGCATGCGCTGACGAGCCTGGCGATAGAGTTTGAGATAGCGCAAACCACCCCGACGCTCAAACATCCCTGCACCGACACGAACCTTACACAAGATTTGATCCAGGTTTCCAGTCTTGGCTCCTGCGGCAGTCATATTGAGCCAGAGGAGATCATCCTCCATGTAAAGCCCATCTTCATAGTTACCTGCCTTGAGAACCATATCCTTCTTGAACATGACAGTCATGTGATTGAAGGCACTTCTCATTCTTTGGTAAGCCACAATGTCTGCGTGCCGAGTTGGAACACGACGGTAAGAAACAATCTCGTCAGGATTGTCAATAAATTCTGCAATATGTCCACCTAAGAGATCCAGATTTTCCTCTTCCATTAGTTGGACTTGCTTTTCAAAGCGGTCAGCTACCGCTATATCATCTGTATCCATACGAGCGATGATATCGTACTGACACTGTAAAACACCGTATCGAAGAGCCAAACCTAAACCTTGATTTTCCTCTAAGGGGCAACGCTTAACTGGAATTTCTGACTGAGCTTCCACTTCATCTAGCACCTGATAGAGTTCGGGCGTGAGCGGCCCGTCCTCAACAAGAACAAGCTCACTTGGTTTTAAGGTCTGGTTTTGAACACTCTTGATAGCATCTCTCAAAAATGTCGGATTTTCCTTTACATAGACCGACATCAAGACGCTGATTTTTTGGTTTTCAGACACAGTTTTTCTCCAATTTATAGATTTCCTTCCACTATTTTATCATAAAATTTCCTAGTTTCCTATTTTTATCTCAAATCAAGAAAAATTCTGGTAAAGAAATCTGTCCCTTTTCACTCTATTTTCAGTTAAATCGTTCTAGCTTTCTTAGCAGTCCTCTCCTTGACATTATAAGGAAAAAACCTTAAAATAAGCTGTTATTAAAATCATCTTATCGAGGTTTTCATGAAAAAACAATCACTCTTTTTTGTTCTTGGAATTGTATTAATCGGGACCGTTTTGCGCTCTCCTTTTACTGCTTTACCAACTATTTTAGGAGATATTGCTCAGGGACTAGGAGTGGAGGTTAGTTCTCTTGGAATTTTAACCAGTCTCCCTCTCTTGATGTTTGCTCTTTTCTCTGCTTTTACGAGTCGCTTGGCGCAAAAGATTGGACTAGAGCATCTCTTTACCTACTGTCTCCTTCTCTTAACTATTGGTTCTGTCATTCGTATCTTCAATCTTCCTCTTCTCTATCTAGGGACCTTGATTGTCGGAGCGAGCATTGCTATTTTCAATGTTCTTCTCCCTAGTATGATTCAGGCAAATCAACCTCAAAAAATCAGTCTCCTAACGACACTCTATGTCACTTCTATGGGAGTTTCTACAGCTATTGCCTCGTATCTATCGGTCCCTATCACCCAAGCTAGTTCTTGGAAAGGTCTCATCCTCGTTCTCAGCCTCCTCTGCTTGGTCACTCTGCTAGTCTGGTTGCCAAATCATCGCCACAACCACTATCTAGAAGGGCAGCAAGAAAAGAAATCGAAAGAAAATATTCTAAAAAGCAAATCTGTCTGGGCCATCATTGTCTTTGGTGGTCTTCAGTCCTTGCTTTTCTATACAAGCATGACCTGGTTGCCAACTATGGCTATTAGTGCTGGTCTTTCTAATAGTGATGCGGCTATTCTGGCTTCTATCTTCTCGCTGATCAGCATTCCTTTTTCCATGACCATCCCAAGTCTGACGACTCGTTTGTCAGACGGCCACCGTCAAATCATGCTGACAATTATCTCTATCGCTGGTATGATTGGAATTGCCATGATCTTGTATCCAAGCAATAACTTTCTCTACTGGCTAGTCGCTCACCTCTTGATTGGGACTGCCTGTAGTGCTCTCTTTCCTTATCTCATGGTTTGCTTCTCACTTAAGACCAGCTCGCCTGAAAAGACTGCGCAACTCTCAGGACTGGCGCAAACAGGTGGCTACATCTTAGCGGCCTTTGGTCCTACCTTGTTTGGCTATAGTTTTGATCTTTTCCAATCTTGGATTCCAGCTGTCCTTGCCCTTCTAGCCATCAATATCATCATGACTATCTCACTATTTATGGTGGATCGGACGGATAAGATTCTGTAATTACTTCTCAAATATAAATAATGCAAAGCCAGACTCTGTCTGGCTTTTTAGGCGTTTCTAGCAACAAAAAGCACCATCCATCTGTTAGCAGAAAGATGGCATTTTTGATATAATAAAATGTATAAAAACTAATTGTCATACGAAAAATAAATTAGTTTATAAGATAGCTACTATTCAAGCGAGGTGCACAGAATGGATGAACTGAAATACAATTTGGATCAAAGCTTAGCAGAGTTAGATAAGCTCCTTGACTTATCAGCCAAGGAGACAGATAAGACTGCCTGTGAAACTCTAGCAGAAAAGGCAAGAATAATTTATGAGGAACATCCTGAATCAGAAGACATTGCGTTGCGGTATGCTAGGATTTTGTTCAATTTGTCAGTTGAACAAGGAAATGTTGAGGAACTACTAAACACCGCTAATTCAATCAAACAAATTTTTGAACTCTTCAAGCAGTCTGAAGACATTGCATTACATTATGCTAGGACTTTAGTCAATTTGTCAGTTGAACAAGTAAATGTAGAAGAGAGAAAGAATACCACTAATTTAGTCAAAGAAATTTTTGAAGGGTTCACAGATTCTGAAGACATTGCGTTACGATATGCTATGGTTTTGGTCAATTTGTCAGTTGAACAAGTAAGTGTGGAAGAGAGAAAGAATACCGCTAATTTAGTCAAAAAAATTTTTGAGCAGTTTGAGCAGTCTGGAAATATTGCGTTACGATATGCCATGGTTTTATACAATCTTTCAAACAGACAAAATGAAATCAAAGAGCGTAAAGAAACCATCTCAGAAATAGAAACTTTAACCCTAAAGTTTCAACATTCTGAAAACATTGCATTACATTATGCTATGGCTTTAGTCAATTTGTCAGTTGAACAAGTAAATGTAGAAGAGAGAAAGAATACCACTAATTTAGTCAAAGAAATTTTTGAAGGGTTCACGGATTCTGAAGACATTGCGTTACAATACGCTATGGTTTTAGTGAATTTGTCAATTAAACAAGTAAATATCGAAGAACTAGCCGATACCGTTAATTCAGTCAAAAAAATTTTTGAGCAGTTTAAACAGTCTGAAGACATTGCGTTACGATATGCTATGGTTTTAGTCAATTTGTCAGCTGAACAAGTAAATGTAGAAGAACTAGCCGATACCGTTAATTCAGTCAAAAAAATTTTTGAGCAGTTTAAACAGTCTGAAGACATTGCGTTACAATACGCTATGGTTTTAGTGAATTTGTCAATTAAACAAGTAAATATCGAAGAACTAGCCGATACCGTTAATTCAGTTAAAAAAATTTTTGAGCAGTTTAAACAGTCTGAAGACATTGCGTTACGATATGCTATGGTTTTAGTCAATTTGTCAGCTGAACAAGTAAATGTAGAGGAGAGAAAGAATACCGCTAATTTAGTCAAAGAAATTTTTGAGCAGTTCAAGCAATCTGAAAATATCGCTTTACAATATGCCATGGTTTTATACAATCTTTCAAACAGACAAAATAATGTCGAGGAGCGTAAAGAATACATATCAGAAATAGAAGCTTTAACCTTAAAGTTCCAACATTCTGAAGAAATTGCGTTACGATATGCTATGGCTTTAGTCAATTTGTCAGCTAAACAAATAAATGTAGAAGAGAGAGGGAATACCGCTAATTCAGTCAAACAAATTTTTGAGCAGTTTAAACAGTCTGAAGAAATTGCTTTACAATATGCTAAGGTTTTGTTTAATCTAGCAATCCTTCAAAATGAAAGAGATAAAATAGGCGATACAGTTAAACAAACATTAGCTATCTTAACAAATCTCTCTAGCGTTGAAATATTTAAAATTGTAGTGGAAATATTAGAAAAAAATCCTGATACTCCATTAGATACAAACAATACTCCATCCACTAGCATCACAAAGATTTTAGATAAACTATGTTTTTATTCCAATGATGATTTTGACAGAAAACTACTCATTCGGGCTTTAAATCTTGACCTTGTTATAAATACAAAATACGATATTTTAAAGGATTGGATAAAACGCTATAAAGATGATGAAAATAAGCTCAATCAGTTAATAGATATCTATAGAATTGTTCAAGAAATCAAGTATCAACTTGGCTTGAAAGCAAAAGATAAAAATTCGAATCTTAAATTTGGTCATTATACCAAAGGAAAAACTCTCCAAAATTTATTAGATCAAGATACAGGAAAGACAGATGATACAAAGTTTTCCGTATCTGGAAAAACTCGTTTGTATAATGCCAATTATATGAACGACCCCGAAGAAGGTGTAGTTATCGAAGAAATATTGGAACCTAGCAAAGATGGGGAAAGAACATCCTACTTCGAAAAGCGAAATATTTTAGATCCTAGTCCATGGTTTTTAATGAGCTTCACCAGTAAAACAGATGACTTGACTATGTGGTCCCAATACGGCGATGATGCACAGGGTGTTTGTCTGGTACTTAAGGAAGATGATTTCTCAAGATTTACTTCTTTCAATGATGTTTCATGGCGTCGAGAAACTACATCCCTAGAGTTCATTAATAAGATTGATTTGTCTATGTCGGAATTAAGCAGTGATTTAAAAATCTCAGCAAACGAAGCCAAGAAAAAAGAGCAAACTTTTTCTGCTAGGATTGAAGAAATACAGCACCAACCTGAAAAAAAAGATAAGGTAGCTAAAGGGAATATTGATTATCTCTACCGAATAGCCTATGTCAATGATTCAGATGGTGAGTTTAGCATAGAAAAAACGGAACTCTTCAACGACGATGAAATCAAAAAATTAGAAGAATTCTTGGAAGCTTTAAAGGAAAAAATAGATAAGAATTTGAACAAAAGAGATGATTTTTATCAAAAAGCGATTTCTGACTGTATCGAAGAAATTCGTTACTTGTTTAAATCTGTCGATTATAAATATGAGAATGAACTGCGTATCTTACGCTATGCTAACCTAGACCCAAGTAATGATAAAATCAAAATTGATAAAACCTCTGGGATAGGCAGACTTTATGTAGAACGTGAAAATTCAATTCAAATCGATGAAGTCATTTTCGGTCCTAAATTTCCAAATCCTGAGTACGTGACTCCTCTATTAAAACTTTTAGATAAGAAAATTAACTATAAGAAATCTACGATAAAATTTAGATAAAGGCTAACAACATTCTCTAAACTTCTAGTTTTTACTAGGAGTTTTTTATATATAAAATTTTTACACATATTTCTTGACAGGGCTTTCAACTTGAGATACAATATATTTGAAAAGAGTATATATAAAATTTTTATATAATATAAAGGAGGTTTCCCATGTACTTCCCAACATCCTCTGCCTTGATTGAGTTTCTCATCTTGGCTGTACTGGAGCGGGGAGATTCTTATGGTTATGAGATTAGCCAAACCATTAAGCTCATTGCCAATATCAAAGAATCTACGCTCTATCCCATTCTCAAAAAATTGGAAGCCAGTGGCTTTCTGACCACCTACTCTAGAGAGTTTCAGGGGCGTATGCGCAAATACTACTCCTTGACCAATCGGGGCGTAGAGCAGCTCGTTACTCTAAAGGAAGAGTGGACGCTCTATACCGACACCGTCAACGGCATCATAGAAGGGAGTATCCGCCATGACAAGAACTGACTATCTGACTCAGTTAGAAACCTATCTCCATAAACTGCCTGAAGCTGACCGCATCGAAGCCATGGACTACTTTAAGGAACTATTTGACGATGCAGGTACAGAGGGTGAAGAGGAGCTCATCGCCAGTCTGGGAACTCCAAAAGAAGCCGCTCATGATATCCTCTCTGACCTTCTCAACAAAAAAGTCAATGAAGGTCCTGCTCAAAAGAATGACCGTCAACTGCTACACATTGCCCTTCTAGCTCTGCTAGTAGCTCCTATCGGAATTCCGGTCGGGATCGGCATCCTCATGGCAATCATCGGACTTTTTATCGCAGCGGCCGCTGTCATTCTAGCCTTCTTTACCGTCTCTGTGACGGGTATCCTGCTGGGCGGACTCTTTATCGTAGAAAGTTTTAGCATCCTAGCCGAAGCTAAATCTGCCTTTATCTTAATTTTCGGGGCTGGTTTGCTCTCTATCGGTGCTTCTTCTCTTGTTCTACTGGGTATCTCCTATGTAGCTCGTTTCTTTGGCCTTCTGGTCGTCCGCTTGGTGCAATGGATTCTTAAAAAAGGAAAGAGAGGTGACAGACATGCGTAAATTGACGAAAGGATTTCTCATCTTTGGTGTGGTTTCTACAATCCTTGGTTTTATCATGATCATTGTAGGCGCCCAGTCCAATGGTATTCAAAGTTTGCTTGCCATGTCAAAAGACCCCGTCTATGACAATCGTATCGAAGAAGTTACCTTTGGAAGCGAAGTGGAAAAACTTGATTTGACCCTTGAAGAACACAGCCTAACCATCACAGAGTCTGTAGATGACAAGATCCATATCACCTATCATCCTTCCGTGTCTGGCCGTCACGATCTGACTACTGGCATGAGTGACAAAACACTGAGCGTCACTGACAAACAAGCCTCCCAACATCGTTTTCTCGGATCAGGAATCGAAGGCCTACTTCATATCGCCAGCAGCTATTCCAACCGTTTTAATGAAGTTATTCTCTCCCTACCTAAAGGAAGAAGGTTGCAAGCCATCACCGTCTCAGTCAATCGTGGACAGACCTCCATCCGTCAAGCCACCCTTGAAAATGCGACAATCAAAACAAAAGGCTACCACTTAAGAATAACAGAAAGCTCCATCAAGAACAGTACACTAACGACACCTAGTATTATCAATATTTTTGATACAGAATTGACAGATAGCCAGGTCAAGACGGAAGGGGAACACATCTATGCTGAAAATATCAAGGTCCGCGGTAAGGTAGAACTAGACTCTCATAACGACTTAAGACTCTTTCTTTCTAAGACAGAATTCGATCGTATCAATCTAGATATTTCTTCTCAGCATGGCGGTATCTATCGTAAAGCACAAAGAGAGCATCCTAAACAAAAAGAGAATGAACTTGCCAACCCTTATAAAACTGAAAAAGCCGATGTCAAGGACCTACTGATTATAAAAGCCAACCAGGATATCTACCTACCTAAGGAGGAAGAGTACTCTTCTCCATCTAGAAACCATTGACAAAAACGCTTTCATCTGCTAGTCTAAAGATAGAAAATAACCATAAAAAAGGAGGTTCCACCATGACACAAGAATGGTTTGAAAGCGCCGATCTTGAGAAGAAATCAGCTCAGACGAAATCGGAAATCCAACCCGACCAACCAGATACTTCGGAAACTGTGGAGACCGAACCACAAGCAAGCCAAGAAACACCTGTCTCACCTAAAGAGTCGGAAACGCATGAGGAGGAAGCTCCCCAAATAACGGAGGAAGACCAAACCGAGGAAGAGGGAGATGGGAAAGCTGAAGAAGAACACAAGCAAGAAAAACCTGCAAAAGAGAAAAGCATCTTCAGCAAGGCTTTAGAAAGTCCCTATATCCCAGACATTGACCCCCGCAAAACTGCTCGATTCAAAGAAGAAATCGCACTATTTTGGACTTGGTTGCTGGATGCTATCCAAGAACCAACTGCCAGCAAGAATACGGACCAAAAGCATCGTTATAGTGTCTTTGCCCTACTCACCTTGCTGTCGTCAATCAACCTTTTCTTTAGTATCTATCATATCAAGCACCTCTACTATGGCTATATGATTTCTATTGCTAATGGTTCTCCTAACCAGCTCCCACCTTTAGATCTCTTTGCCGGGCTTTCGATTCTAGTCGCTAGCGCTCTATTTTACTTTTCCATCATTTTGGGAGGTTTTACTGTCCGACGTGTGTTGGACCAGGAGAGCGACTTCACATTCCAAGAAGCCTTTGATCGGTATAGCAGACTCTTTGCTATCCCACTTGTCCTAACAGCTCTAGCAAGTTTCTTTGCACTCTTTGGTGGCTTACGATTTGCTGGCATCCTCACTCTTCTAAGCATGGCCATCTTTGCCCTCGGCAATCTCTTTGTGATTAGCAAGCCAAGTAAGACCAGTAGCCTTGACCCATTCTATCGTTTCTTACTAGCTGTCTTACTTGATGGCGCTATTCTCTTACCCTTCTTCATTGCAGAGCTTGCGCTGACAGTTGACTACCTTCGCACCCTGACATTCTTTTAACCAAAATCCCTGCCATTAGTCAATGACAGGGATTTTTATGCTTACTCTTTTTTAAACGGTGTCTACTTGATGCTTGCCACTCCTTCAAAATCTTGTCCTAGGATGGCTTGTACTTCTAATTGATTGGCATCTAGTTGGTGGTAAAATGCTTTTGGTAGTGACTCTAGGAATTTTTCATAATCCAAGCGAGCGATGGCTTCATAGTCTTCTGCTTTTGAGCCATCACCAGAAATCTTCACTAGGTCAATCTCCCAAACAAGCTCCTTGCCTGCCAGCTGCTCGGTATAA
This sequence comes from Streptococcus oralis subsp. dentisani, assembly GCF_007475365.1. Lineage (NCBI taxonomy): Bacteria > Bacillati > Bacillota > Bacilli > Lactobacillales > Streptococcaceae > Streptococcus > Streptococcus oralis. Next base: position 1,351,407 of record NZ_CP034442.1, read on the forward strand.
GGCGCTGGTACAAAGGGTTCCTTTGGCAAAATCGTCTTGACTCCCTGGGCTAGGTGATAGATACCGTGCACCCTGCCTTGAGCGTCTGGGTAAAATTTCACACTGGCAAGGTAGGCATCAGAGCCTTGAACCTTCTTGACCAGCTCTTCAAAACGTGCCAATCCATCCTCAGCCAAAAAACTCTCGAGGTATTTCTTGTTGAGATAGATAGGGGACAAGAGTCCTTGGCAATATACTAGACGAGCCGCTTTATCAGCTAGATAATTCTTGACTGTTTCTCGGAAATAAGCTTCAAAGTCAAATTCTTCTAACCCTTCTACCGCTTCCCCCAACTTGCCAGATAGGGCCTGGAGGAGAGTCTCTACAATCTCCCAGTCCGCTCTAGTAAGGAAATCTGGAATCACCACTTGATAACCTTTTCGGCTATCCGCATAGTTCACTTTGAAGAGAAATTGCGACTGGCCTCCAATCCCACACTCGATATACTCGAGACGATTGAGGGGCTGACGGAGATAGACTGCATCATAACTGTGTGACTCCAAGCCCTCCACCAAGGCCAAGATAGACTTGGCAGTCAAGACCTCCTGTTGTCCTAGAATACTATCTTTATTTGGGATAAAAAATGTTTTCGCCATAACTGGCCTCCTTTCAAATCGTTTACATACAGTATACCCTATTTTCCTGAAAGATACAGAAACAAATTTTAGATTTTTAGATAAAAAGCATAGAAAAACAGCCCCTGAAGGCTGTTTACTTTATACTGTAGCAACTTGGTCCAAGCTTTCACCGATAGCAGCTAAGCGCTCCACCACTTCTGCTTGTGTCAATTCATTTTCTGAAACATAGCGGTTGCGTGGGTGAACACGGCACTCGTGTGAGCATCCACGAAGGTACTTGTCTTCGTTTTCTTCTGATGTCAAGATACGGCGGTTACAGAAGGGATTTCCACAATTGACATAGCGTTCGCATGGTGTTCCATCAAACCAATCTTTCCCTACAATGGTAGGGTTGACATGGTTAACATCAACTGCGATACGCTCGTCAAAGACGTACATTTTCCCATCCCAAAGTTCACCTTGGACTTCTGGGTCCTTACCATAAGTTGCGATTCCTCCGTGCAATTGGCCAACATCTTTGTAGCCTTCACGGACCATCCAACCTGAGAATTTCTCACAGCGAACGCCACCTGTACAGTAAACCACGACACGCTTGTCCATGAATTTTTCCTTGTTATCACGAACCCATTGTGGCAACTCACGGAAGTTGCGGATGTCTGGACGGATAGCCCCACGGAAATGTCCTAGGTCATACTCGTAATCGTTACGTGTGTCAAGGACAACGGTATCTTCGTCAAGAAGGGCTTCTTTGAACTCTTTTGGAGACAAGTAAGCACCTGTTGTTTCAAGTGGGTTGATATCGTTATCAAAGTCGTTGTCTTCCAACCCAAGGTGGACAATTTCTTTCTTGTAGCGAACAAACATCTTCTTGAAGGCTTGTTCACTTTCTTCGTCAATCTTGAACCAGAGGTCTTCCATACCTGGGAGGCTGTGAACGTAGTCCATATATTTTTGGGTTGTTTCGTAGTCACCTGAAACGGTTCCGTTGATTCCCTCGTCAGCGACTAGGATACGACCTTTAAGGCCGATTGATTTACAGAAAGCCAAGTGATCTGCCGCAAATTGCTCTGCGTTTTCAATTGGAGTATAAAGGTAGTAAAGTAAGACACGAATATCTTTTGCCATAAGATTTGTTCTCTTTTCTATTCTTAAATTTTCAGAATTTTTCATCTAACCATACTAGTATACCCACTTGGGAAAACGAATGCAATTTATTTGACCGGAAATTGTAGAGAGAGACCTGCCACTGCACTTCATCAGTAACCATACCGAATCGCAGATAATTCTCTCAATTTTTTGATCTGCTCGGCTTGACTTTCTGACAAACCCAGCTTGTTTTCAATCAATACACGCGAAAGGTCAACATTCATTTGGCTCAATATAAATGGAACAGAAGCCCCGTCGTCCCTTAGTCGTCTTTTATAAATCAATAACTGATTTTTCAAGGGAGTAAGTTGAGGCTCATCCTTTATATCTTCCAGTAGATGATCAAGGATCATCATGGCTTCACAACGTCTTTCGCTTCCTCCTGCAAACCATTTTAATGGTGTCATACTCATTTTCCTCCTGAAATTCGCTTATAAATTGAAACACTATAATTCCTAACTCGCGCCAGTATTTTACCCAAACACCCTATGTAAAAAAGTCAGCAGAAATGGTAATGTCGCTACAATATTATTAATCACGTGCACCGCATAGGATGGATAAATGCTCTTGGTATAGCGGGTCAAACCGGCAAAGATGATTCCAAATGTTGCAAAGACCAAAATATCTAACAGACTAGGCAGGCTTGAAAAATGAGGGAGAGCAAATAAAATAGAAGGAAGGAGCAAATCAAGACCAAATCTCGAATGTTTAAAGAAGGCGTGTTGAAGTAATCCTCTATAGAGCAACTCTTCCATCAGCGGCACTAGAAAGAACAGAGTTATGTAGATACCTAGCTCAGCAAAATTGGTTTCACTATAACCAATCAATACGGCCCAACCTTCAGCAGTTGACTGAACATGTTTAGCTGTCTGAACGTTAAAATAAATCTGGAGCACTACCACTAATACTGTCAAAATCGAATACCAAAGCCATTTTTTTCTTGGAATGCGAAAGAGATAGCCGTGGCCTATCTTAACAAGAATACCAATCATGACTCCACTAAATAGCAAACTCAAGATATTTCGAATCCAGAAGAAGTTTCCTATCTGAGAAGAAAATTGCCAATAGTTTTGGACGATAAGAGTCAGCTGAGAAAGACCAAATACGAAAAATAGGTAAGAGAAGACAGCACTCATTTTGAAAAGAAGACGATATTTTTTCATAATAAATCCCCTATAGATGTATGTGTATCACATCGCCAAAACTCTTAGAACTACTCTTTTCATTTTTGCATCCTAAAAATCACTACCTCCCCTAGAAAACTAGGGAAGGCAGTGATCACATTTTTAGGAATTAGGAATGAATACACGAAATCAGTTTATCTTATGATTTTTTGTTTTTCAAGAATTCGTCGTATTGTTTTTGCATTTCGTTCAATACTTTTTCGTAGGCACCTTCAGATTTTAATTTTTCCATCAATTCTGGAATAGCTTTATCTGGGTCTACAGTACCAGTGTTGATAGCTGTATCGAATTGTTGCATTGTGTTAGAGATTGCTGAGATTTCAGATTTCACACTGTCAGTGTTAAAGATGAATCCAAGCGCTGGAGATTCTTTGGCTTCTGCCAATTGTTTCTTAGAATCTTCGATTTGTTGATCTGTAACGTTTTCGTTGATGTAAAGGATCCAGTTGTTACCAGTGTTCCAACCTGACATGTGAGTGTTTCCTTTGTAAGCATCAAGAACGCGTACACGGTTTTCTTTACCTTCAACTTTTTCCCAGTTCTTGCCTTCTGGACCGTAAACAAGACCGTTCAAGAGTTCTGGGTTAGTGTTCAAGAGGTTCAACACTTCCATTGATTTTTCTTTGTTCTTAGAGTTGTTTGAGATGACAAAGTTAGCAACTTGTGTTGTTTGGTTTTTCTTGATAAAGTTAGTGATTGGTTTGATTTGGATGTCTTTGTTAGCAACACGTGAGAGCAAGCTGTTACCGTAGTCAGCTGGTCCTACTGTTTCTTCACGAACGAACCAAGTATCTTGTTGAAGGTCAAATGAAGTGTCGCTTGTTGCTACGTCTTTTGGAATGTATCCAGCTTCATAGAATTTGTGAAGAGTCTTCAAGTGTTCTTTGAAACGAGGTACTTCGTAACGGTTTACGATCTTAGTAGTATCTCCTTCAAGGTCGATAACAAATGGAAGTCCATTTGGTACTGGGTAGTCAAAGTTATCAGATGGGATAAAGTTCTTCGTAACCGCAAATGGTACTACGTCTGGAGCTTTTTCTTTGATTTGTTTCAAGACTGGTTCAAGTGTTTCGTATGAAGTGACACCTGAAATGTCAATGCCATATTTGGCAAGAAGAGCGCCGTTAAAGGCAAAGTTTTGTGACGATGCAACGTTGGCTGCAACTGGAACAGCGTAGATCTTACCGTTTACAGTGTTCCCTTTGATGTAAGCTGGATCAAGTGCTTTGTAAAGCTCTGCTCCTTCTTTCTTGTACAATTCTGTCAAGTCCGCATAAGCACCTTTTTGAGCATTTACGACATAGTTATCTGCAAAAGCGATATCGTAGTTTTCACCTGATGATGTGATAACTGACATTTTCTTACCGTAGTCACCCCATCCAAGGTATTGGATATCCAATTTAGCACCAACTTTTTCTTCGATGATTTTGTTGGCATTTTCTAGCAATTCATCCAAGTTGTCTGGTTTGTCACCGATTTGGTACATTTTAAGAACAGGTTTGTCACCTGAAGCTGAGTCAGCAGCTTTTTTGTTGTTACCTGAAAGGTTTCCACAAGCAGCAAGGCTTGCAGCCAAAGCGACTACGCTAGCAGATGCAAAAGCATATTTTTTCCAGTTTTTCATGATAAAAACTCCTTTTTTATTTTTAAACTTATAAACGATTTAATGATTTGTAACTTCAGTCACTAAGATGAAGTTGGGAAGGGAGAAACGGTGTTTCTCAGTAAGTGCTATTCTTTCACACCACCGATAGTCAAACCTTTAACAAAGTAGCGTTGGAAGAATGGATACAGAATCGCGATTGGAAGGGTTGCAAGAACAACCATGGCCATACGACCTGTTTCTTTTGGTAGAGCGACTCCCAGTTGGCCAGATAGGCCGACTGCTTTTGCAATGTAGTCCATATTTTGCTGGATTTGCATGAGCAAATATTGCAATGGATACAAGTTGTCACTCTTGATGTAAAGAAGAGCGTTGAACCAGTCGTTCCAGAAACCAAGAGCTGTCAAAAGAGTGATGGTTGCGATACCTGGAAGTGACAATGGTAAACAGATCTGGAAGAAGATCCGAGCTTCACTGGCACCATCGATACGAGCGGATTCGAGAATGGCTTCTGGAATGGTCTTCTTGAAGAAGGAACGCATCAAGATGATGTTGAATGGTGAGAGAAGCATTGGAACAATCAAGGCCCAAACCGTATCACCAAGTTGGAGCAAACGAGTCACCACGATATAGCCTGGTACCAAACCAGCATTGAACAACATACTAAGAAGAGCAAAGATCGTAAAGAATCTGCGGTACTTAAAGGTTGTACGTGAGATGGCGTAGGCATAAGTGGTTGTGATGAAGACGTTGGTCACTGTCCCGACTACTGTTACAAAGACTGAGATAAAGAGCGCTTGGAGGATCTTATCTTTAAACTGAGCTAGGAACTGGAATCCATCTACACCGAACTTCGAAGGGAAAAAGCTATATCCATACTGGAGGATGCTCTTTTCATCTGTCACCGAAATGATGATAACGAAGATAAAGGGCAAGATACAAGAAAGAGCGATCAAACCAGAGATGATACTAAAGAAGATATCTGCTTTCTTACTGAAGGAGTGAATGCCGACATTATCGATTTTTTCTTTTTTAATTTTTTCTGCCATGCTTTCCTCCTTTCTAGAATAGTGCTGAATTTGGATCGACTCGTCTTGCAAGCAAGTTTGATAGGATAACCAGAATCAAACCGACAACGGATTGGTAAAGACCGGCTGCTGAAGCCATACCGATATCTGCTGTCTGAGTCAAACCATTAAAGACATATACATCCAAAACGTTGGTTACATTGTAAAGCTGACCAGCATTGTGTGGAATTTGATAGAAGAGACCAAAGTCTACACGGAAGATATTTCCGACTGCAAGGATGGTCAAGACTGTTACAAGTGGAGTCAACTGAGGAATGGTTACATTGCGAATACGTTGCCACTTGCTAGCCCCGTCCACTGTTGCTGCTTCGTAATAGGTTGGATCAATTCCCATGATTGTCGCATAGTACATGACACTGCTATATCCAAAGCCTTTCCAAATACCTAGGAAAAGGAGAAGGTATGGCCAAATGCCTAAGTCAGCGTAGAAGTTGACTTCCTTCATGCCAATGGACGTTAGGAAATGGTTGAAGACCCCTTTGTCAATGTTTAGGAAGGCATCTGTAAAGAAACTGATGATAACCCATGACAGGAAGTAAGGGAACAACATAGACGTTTGGAAAATCTTAACCATTCTCTTAGAGCGAAGCTCGCTGAGGATGATGGCAATCCCTACTGATACAATCAAACCGATAAAGATAAAGCCGAGATTGTAGAGAACGGTATTTCGAGTGATGATAAAGGCATCTTTTGAACTAAACAAGAATCTGAAATTATCTAACCCGACCCATTTACTATTCACAATACTATCTATGAAACCATTACTGGTCATATGGTAGTCTTTAAAGGCGACCACATTCCCAAATACTGGAATGTAAAAGAATAGAATCAACCAGAGTGCCCCTGGTAAAACCATCAAGAGAAAGATCCAGTTATCTCTCAAGGTCTTTGAAAACTTTTTCATAATTTCCTCCCTTTTTATTCCTAAAAACTGATTTCATCGAATTTTTAGGTTTGATAACGATTACATTATTAGTATACTCCTATTTGAAGGCTAGGTTAAACTACTAATTATAGAAAAAACTCCACAAATTATTTTTTGTGGAGAAGTTTTTTATAAGAAATAGGTTTCACGAGAAACACTTTGCATACGATAAGTGTATTTCCGCTTTACTAATTGAAAACTTGTTCCAATATTGAGTGATGAAACTCAACAAAATGAACCTGGGCATTTATGATAGCCCCTGATTCGTTTTTCTCAATCTCTGGTCTTCCTTCGGTTTGTAAAAGAGCAGGATTGCCATCCTTGTAGCCAAAGAGAATCACCTCTGTCTCTGCTTCATTCACATAGCAAGCTAGGATATCAAACCGCCCAGAACCTGAACCTGCAATATAGCCATACCATTTAAAAGTATAATTCACCCCATCTACTTGCCCAAATTGCATTATCTGGTCTGGCACTGCAAGTCCATAGTAATTACCATAGGTGACCAAATTAGTTGACTTAAATCTTTCACCTTTACTATCCGAGTAGGATTCCATGGCTGTTTTTATCTTGTCTATTAAAGAACTATTATCTGTATCTGGCTCGCTCTCTGTAGTTACACTTGTTTTTAATAGAAATTCCTTAAAACGTTGCGCTAAATCTGTATTCTCAGTCTCTTCAAAATTTGCAGTAGGGATAGTTTCCAGTGTCTTATCAGCATGCAAGATTTGTGCTTGCCCATCTTTCAGTGTAAACAAGTAGAAATGTTTGTTCTGCTTGTCATAGTAGGCATCCAAAGCCAAGTAGTCATAAGCATTGTCACTCGATACTCCAAAAACATTCCATTTGACACTTTTCTGAGAGACTGTTGTAGCTTCTAATTTTTTGATTAGTTCATTTTTTTCATCAAAGTTTGCATGCTCTAGTCTATGATAGGACTGCCCCATAGAAGAAGCCCAGCTTGCAAACTCTTCCTCCCACTTTTCGGTGTTGTATTGGATTAGCTTCTGAAAATCTGAGTAGTTCTTCATAATCAAGGCTTGATCAGTCGGATTAGATAACTCAAGTTCTTCCATGGCTGCAACTGTAGCAGCCATAGGTGATTGGACGGTTGTATCCTTGGATTCTTTTTCGTGCGAAAGAGCCTTTTGATAGGAATCTGCTAAATAGTGAAAATAGTTGGTTGTCTCCTTGGTTTGTTGCTCCCTTGGTATGGACGGACTAGTTGCTCCATCCTCTGTCGTTTTATGGCAGGCAGATAAGACTAGCATGCTAGTAGCTAGGACTAGTAGTAGCTTTTTCATGGTCAGACCTCCAAACTATCTTTATACCTTCATTATACTCCTTCCCTATCTCCAAATCAAAAAACATCTCCATGTGTTTAAAAGGAGATGTTTAATTGTTTGTGACAAATGCCTAAGTCGTATAAATGGTCGATGCTGTCGCAATAGTATGCCACTGATTGGCTGTAGTTGCTGCGAAATCCTTGTCTGCATAGAAGTCAGTAAATGGTAAGATTTCCACTTCTAGCTCATCGATACGGTCCAGCTGACCTGCCAGATAAGCCTCGATGCGACTTTCTGCTCGCTTGATGCGTTGCAAGAGTCCGCCCATACGGATATCGACTGTATCCAAGCCAAAGACCTTGTTTTCTTTCAACCATTGGTGGCTAAAGAGGGCATGGAAGTGTTCAATCTCGCTTCTAAGTTTTGGTAATTCTTGTCTTGCGATTTCTTGCAGACTTCCTTTATCGTTTGTTTGGTAGGCTTGACGAATGCGTCGTCCCACATCCACTTTGCTACTTAAAATCTGGTTCAACTGAGCCTGTGTTTCAAAGAGATAAGCATAGTTCCCAGCTTTTTCTTTGATTTCAGCAAGCGTTTCAGCGGCCTGAGCGAAGTGCGGTTTATCCTGTTCAGGTGTCATGTGTCTATCAAGAATAGGACAGAGAATATCCTGATAAAAGACATAGCGGTTAGGATTGATACCACTGAGATTGCCTGGTAGGTCTGGCAAGAGGTTAGCTAGGTCAATCTGCATAAATTCCTCAACTGATAGACCTGTATTGGTCTTGAAGTGAGCAGACAAACGGTCGAGGTTATTGCGGTAGCTGAGTTCTGCCCAGATTTGCAGACTTGGTAGAATAGAAAACTGGGCAGTTTCCCCACCATTGTCCCCCCAACCCGTTACAATGACTTCCTTGATCTGATTGGCACGACAGGCTTTGTTGGCCTCCATAGCGATGAGATGGCTGAAATGGTTGTTGGGTGTAAAACCGATCCACTTCCAAGCACCACCTGCAAAGGCAATATCTTGGCTAATCTTGTGATGATTGCGAAAATTACGATTGTACTTTTCTTCGCTGTCTTGATAATAATCCCAGTAAACCAAGGTTACACGGTCTTTGAGACGGTCTAGGTAGACACGAGTTTCCTCAGGAATCTCCACGTCACGGTCGTACTGACCATCCGCTGACATGAGCTTAAAGAACATATCGCTCCACATCTGGCAGTGAAAACCATACTTATCTGCAATATCCAATACGCGCTCCAAGTGTTGGCACATGAGGAGACTACGGTCCACAACACCGTTCAAGATGAGGTAACGTCCCAAGCCAACCAAGTGGGCTTCGTCCATCCCAATATTGACCTTGCGAGTCTGCAGTTTAGACAGAGTGGCAAACATCCTATCAATCAGGGCATAAACCTTTTCTTCGCCAATAAGGAGAATGTCCTCTACATCACGGAGTTCTTGCACTTCCTTAACACCCCATTTGACAAAGGCTGATAAGTGGGCCAAGGTCTGAATACATGGTACAAAGGTCATATCAAACTGTTGGGCATAGGCTTCGATTTCCTGTAACTCTTCAGCTGAATAAGCCCCTCGGAAATAACCAAAATAAGGTTGCCCTTCAATCTGATAGGTGTCTTCCATGTAGAGCTCAAAGGTTGAGTAGCCCATGAGAGCCAAGACTTCAATCATCTGCTTGGCAGATGCAACATTTAGCACTGCATTACGGGAACAATCCGCCATGTAGGCTAAATCTTCGTAAGCAGCCTGTTCTTCAATCTCTACTTTGTCACCTTCTACTAAAGCTGTTGCTAGCACAGACAAGGCGCGATAGAGTTGGTGAGGTTTGCGATAAGTCAGTTGATAGTGGCCATCCTCACCCTTGATAGAGATAGAGGCTTGGTCAGACTGAGCAACTGCTACCTCTACATCTGCTAGCGAAATATGCTTTTTAAGCAACTCTATTGCCTGCTCTTGTTTGGGACTAAGTCCTGTAAATCTTACCATTGGTTTTCCTCCTGCAACCAGTTGACAAGGGCACCATAGAGATTGGCATCTGCATGATAGGTGCAAGCTTGGATAACTGGTGCGACCGTGTATTCTTCGTAGGTTTCGACAAAGCCATCGACAGCTTTTTTGACGCCTTGGATAAAATCTGGATTTTGACTAATTGAGCCTCCCAGACTGATGACATCTGGATCGATCAGATACTGGATATTGAGCAAGCCTTGCGCCAGATTACGGTTCATGCGCTCGATAGCTTTTTGGCAAAGGGCATTTCCGGCTGCAGCTTCTTGGTAAATCTTGCGACCGTCCCAGTCAGTCTGACCAGATTTTTCAATTACGTATCGCACCATATTCCCAGTTGATGCTAGTTGCGACCAGTTGTTGAGTTTTTCTGCTGGTGCAATGGTTGTCATATAGCCAAACTCACCACCTAGGCCGTGGCGGCCACGGTGAAGTCTGCCATTGATAATCATAGCTCCGCCAATCCCTGTCCCAATCACGACACAGGCTGCATTTTCAATCTCAGGATGAGCCAGCAATTCACTCAAACCAACGCAGTTAGCATCATTTTCGAGATGGACAGGAATCTGATAAGAGCTAAGCGCCTCATACCAAGAAAAGCCATGGATGTAGGGCACAGCGCTGATGCCCTCAATCACACCTGTTTCTTGATTGACCGCGCCTGGAACGCTCATAGCAATGCCGTTATAATCTCTCTCTGCCAAGCATTTGTCTAGCCAAGTTAGTAAATCCTCCAAGTTTTCTGGCGTCGGTGTACTTGTCTTATCTAGTATTTTTCCATCAGGAGTCAGACTGGCAAACTTAATCCCAGTCCCTCCAATATCAATGGTTGCAATCGTCATATTTTCACCAAAAAAGGGGCGAATCAGCAGTTAGTTCTTACCTTTTCGCCCCTCCTTTCTATCTCTTATTATTAGTTATCAAACACTTTCAAATCTTAAATCTCTTCTTTTTTAATCAATTCTGTGCGAATTTCTTGTGGCGCTAATAGTCCTGAATGAACTGGATATGGTCGCTCAAGTAAGTCCAAAATGGTTTGTTGGTGTTCTGATATGCGCACATTTTCTTGACTCATATTGTAGTAACGAAGTACATATCCTTCTTCATTTTCCGCGACTTTAAAGGCTGTTGGGCAAACTTGTGGTAAGCTGAGTGCCGCATGACTCAAGAGGCTACCAGTCGCTGCAACACTTCCTTCTTGTTTAGCAACCTGAAGGCTGGTAAATGGTGTTTGGAAGGCTTTGGCACGACGGAAGGCTGAGAAGCGTTCCCCTGCTTGGTGGCATTCAAGTGTAAACTCGACTTCAAACTCACGCAGGCACTGAGCCTCTGGCGTTGGGAAGTAACCCCAGTCACCTAACTCACCTGAGGCACGAAGAATGGTCACGGCAATGGTGTCATCTTCAAGGATTTCATACTCGTGCAGTCCTTTATTGGCCACCGTCACTCCTTTTTCATCATCATAAAGGCTGACAAAGGCTTGTTGGTGTTGAGGATTTTCAGGATTTTCCCATGAAGCCGCTGGTTTGTTTGGTCGTGTCACCACCTCATAGATGCTCTCAGAGTCATTACTTGGACGCGTATTATGAGTCTTGACCAAGAGACGGATACGGTGGTCTTTGGCAGTGTTAGTAAAGCGAGTCTTGAAGCGGATTTGTGGATTGTCAACAAAGACAGTCATCTCTGTTTCAAGAAGAATGCTTGTCAATTCATCTGAGCGCCCAGCTTCACGCGTCATAAACTCGATGATGCCTCTTTGTTCTGCATCCAGTTTTTCGTCTGCACTTACTGGAATTGTCAATTCATGCTTGAGCAAAATCTTAGCAAAACGAGCTGTATTTTCCAAGACCTCATAGCCTTTCAACTCGGCGTAGATAGGCTCTGTTCCTTTTGGTTGGAAGTAGATATACTCATTTCCTATGTCACCACGGTCTTCAAAGCGAACAACATCTTCATACGCTTCATGAGTTGTCTTGTCGTAAACTGTGATATTGTCATCCACACTGACCGTTACAAATGGCGTATCAATCACTCCATTTTGGTAAATACCGTCACGGTGTTCTTGTTCTCCTTCGAGCAATTGGAAGGTTGTCCAAGAAAGTGGTGCCAGATGAACAGTTACTGTCACGCGCACTTGACGAGCGATACGAGCCTGACGGAACTTGTCTTTTGGCAAATCATACTCAAAGTTAGCTCCCAGATCTTCGATTTTCGCTTCTACAGCATGCCCTTCCAAGTCTTCGACACGGTAACTTGGCAAGGTCAAGGCTGCCATCTTCTTATAGCCTTCTTTTGGGTGCAATTCTTTGAAATCACAAGTCGCCACATCAATCACGGTGCTGACCGTATCAACCTTGTCATGCAAGCCTGTGTTAATGACGGTAAAGAGATGGTTGCTTTGGGCTTCGTGGGTTGCGATTTTGCCCTTCCATTCGTTGAGAAGATTGGTCTTAACGAAGTTTCCAACTTGGTTGACCTTGGCAAAGCGAGTTTCCATCTCACGGTGAACCTCGTCCACACTACAGCCACAGATACTGTCATGTGGCGCATTTTGTAGAAGAACTTTCCAAGCATAGGTCAACTGGTCCTTATGGTTGTGACCACCAGTGATGACAGTCAATGGCTCCACCACTTGTTCTAGGAGGTTGCTATTTTCTTGGAAGGCTTGTTTGAGGTAAATGCGTGATGAAGAAGTATTGGCAAGCGTGTACCAGCCATCTGTTTCCTGACTTGTCAACTCACCCGTAACGGTAGATAGTTGCTCCGGTAGGGCACTTTCTACTGCATGGACATAGTCATCAAAGGAACTATGCACAAAGGTCACATCTGGGAAGAGTTCATTGGCCACACGAATGGCTTCACTCAGATTTCGCTGTACAGGCTGGTGGTCACAGCCATTCATCATCAACCATTGGTTGGTCGAAGCGTAGTCACGCACGTCTGACAGTTTTTGTTTCCAGAAGGCCAAGGCCTCATCCTTATCAACTGGGATTTCATTCCCGTTACTGTACCAGTTGGCAAAGAGGATACCGAGAACGCGACTTCCGTCCGCACCCTGCCAGTACATTTCTGAAAACTGGGAAGTAAACTGCTCATCTTCGAGGACTTGGTTGTCAAATCCAATCGGCTTCACACCACGCCCAAAGGCTGCCACGTGAATGCCTGATTTTTGAAGGATTTGAGGAGCTTGTCCCATATTTCCAAAGGTATCTGGGAAGTAACCAATCTGGGTTGATTTGCCCCATTTTGCACATTCTGCTTGACCAATCAAGGTATTACGGACATTGGCTTCGCTGGAAATCAAGTAATCATCCTGCAAGATGTAAAAGGGACCAATTTTGAGTTTGCCTTGGTCGATGTAACCTTGGACTTTATCGCGATTTTCAGGACGAATTTCCAAGTAGTCATCAAGGACAATGGTTTGGCCGTCCAAGTGGAAACTCTTGAACTCAGGATCATTTTCAAAGAGATCAAAAAGATTGTCAAACAATTCCACCAGCTGCATCCGGTGACTTTCAAAAGGCAAGTACCACTCACGATCCCAGTGACTGTGTGAGATAATATGAACTACAACATTTTCCATGAGTAAAACCTCATTCTAACTTAAATTTTTATTTCTATCTAACTAAAGAACTGACTAGCGGATATCCAGGTAATCCAAGACCAATTCACAGAACATCATGTTGGCCCAAGAGAACCATTCACGTGAGTAAAGCGTTGGGTCGTCCACGTGGAAGCTTTCGTGCATAACACCTGTACCACCATCGCAGGCAACCAGCTGATCCAGCAAGAATTTTTTCTCTGCCTTATCACTTGTTGTCAAGCCTTGGATAGACAGAGCAATCGGCCAGATATAGCGATAAAAGGTATGAGAACTTCCGAGACCACTAGCATATTCTCCTTGGTAGAAATATGGATTTTCAGGGCTTAGAATGGTGCGACGAGTTGCTTGATAAACTTCGTCTTCAATGTCGCAATAGCCCAGATAAGGCGCCGCCAGCAGACTCGGTACATTTGGATCGTCCATGATGCTAGCATTTCCTAAACCATCCACTTCAAAGGCGTAAATCTTTTCACCCTTGCTATTAGTGGTGTAGGCGTAATTTTCGATGCCTTCTTGGATTTCAGCCTGGAGACGGTTAGCATCAGCAATAATACTCTCACTATCAGCTAGGTCTAGTTCTGTAAAGATTTCTTGCACGTACCCCAAGACTACTACAGCAAACATATTGGACGGAATCAAATAGCTATACTGGCAGCAGTCATCACTCGGTCGGAAAGCTGACCAGGTCATACCTGTCACTGCAAAGTCAGGTCCAAAGCCATCATTTACCAAAGTATCTTCTTTTCGATCTGTGTCGCGGACAAAACGATAAGGAGAGTTGTTATGGTCTTGTTCCACCGTCCACAGATGAAGGATTTCCTTAGTTGCTGTGACAAAAGTTTCATCAAACTGACTAATTTCTCCTGTTTCTTTCCAGAGGAGATAAGCCAGTTGCAAAGGATAGCAAAGCGAATCCACCTCGTACTTGCGTTCCCAAATCCAGCCATTAAGATCGGTATGGTCAGTCTCGTGGTGTCCCTTCCAGTTTTCCTCAATATTGAAGGAATTGGCATAAGGATCCTTGAGAATCAAGGTCATCTGACGCTTAACCAAACCTGCAATGGTCTGACGCAGGAGGGCGTCTCTTTTAGCCACATGAAGGTAGGGTCTGAGTTGGGCCGTCGAATCCCGAAGCCACATGGCAGGAATATCCCCAGTCAAGACAAAGGTTGAGCCATCTTCTAGAATCTCGACCGTATTATCCAAGGTGTCTGTATAGCAACGCTCAAAGACATCCACCCACTCCGGATGGTCCTTGGCACGCTCTGCTACTTCATCAAGCCACTCTCTGACAATTTCTTTAGAATATACCATAATCAATTTTACCTCTTTCAAACAAGTTTCATGTTCAGTATAAAGCTTTTAGCTTAGAAAATATATACACAAATGTTAGTCATTTCTCTACAAAATTGCTTTCTTTTGAACCCCATATCTAAAGCCACCCTTTTTCTGATATAATGTAGAAAAACAGCTAAAGGAACGACTATGAAACCACTACTTGAAATCATCGATACTCGTTTTGGCACTGCTAGCAAGCATGCCTTTTCTCGGGGGAATACCCTGCCTTACACAGGCGTTCCTTTTGGGATGAATTATTTTGTGCCCCAGACCAGTGACCAGGAGGGAGCTTGGTTCTTCGATCCGCATCTACCCATCTTTCAGGGGATTCGCTTAACCCACCAGCCCAGTCCTTGGATTGGTGACTACTCTTGGCTGCTTCTGACACCTGTCATAGGCCAGCTAGGTGGAGATAGTCTCTTTCATCGTCAGTCTTCCTATGACCTAGATAAGGCCTCCTTCCAACCTCATTATCTGAAGATTTTCTCCCTGCGCTATCAGATTGAAACCCAGCTCACACCAACTTGCTACGGCGCTTCTATTCGTTTGGAGCAAAAGCAAGGCAAAGCCCTCTCCCTCTATCTTCACGCAGCAGATGAACTGACAGTCAAGCAAGTAGATAAGCGGACTCTGGTCCTAAGACAAGAAGGTAAAACAGAGACCAATAAAAGTCCGCTGATACTATTCACTGCCCTACAAATGAATGCGGATCTTCTTGCTATCACACAAGAAGAGGGAGACTGGCGAATTGATTTAGCAAGTAGTCATGCTGAGATTCAATTAGCGACTTCTTTTATCTCTCCTTCTCAAGCGCTACTTAATCTACCTGAAACGGACTTTGATAGCTGTAAAGCAAGTGCCCAAGCGGACTGGGAAAATCTCCTCCATCGTTTTGATGTGTTGGAGACAGGAGAGGCTGACCGAACCTTCTTTGACCACTGCCTCTACAGACTCTTTCTCTTCCCACAGACATTTTATGAGGTTGATGAATCAGGACAAGCCATCCACATGGACCTAGCTACTGGTACTGTCAAGCCCGGCGTCCTCTTTAGCAACAATGGCTTCTGGGATACCTTCCGCACCACCTTCCCCCTCTTTGCCCTTATCATACCGGAACACTATCACCGATTTTTAGAAGGTTTCCTCAATAGCAACCGCGATACTGGTTTCCTGCCAAAATGGCTAGCCCCAGATGAACGTGGCATGATGCCTGGTACTCTGCTAGATGGCATTATCGCTGACAGCGCCTGCAAGGACATGGCCCCCGACCTAGAAGAAGAACTCCTCCAAGCTATGCTTGAAACAGCCAGCAAGACCGACCTTCTCGGCATCAATGGTCGCCACGGTTTGGCACAATACCAAGAACTGGGCTATCTATCCACGGACAATCACGAAAGTGTCAGCCACACCCTAGACTATGCCTATAGTGACTTTTGTATCGCCAGCTGCGCCCAAAAGCTTGGGCAAACAGAGATTGCTGACACTTATAACACTTCTTCTCAAAATTTCCGTCATCTATTTGATGCTGAGACAGGCTATATGCGTGCGCGAGATCGTCAAGGCAACTTCCGGCCTGATTTCTCTCCTTATAGTTGGGGACGCGACTACGCCGAATGTTCTGCCATTCAAGCGACTTTAGGCGTTCTACACGACATCCCTGACTTAATCCAACTTATGGGTGGAAAAGAAGCCTTTAGCCGCTACCTTTTGAAAACCTGTCAGGATGCTCCTCTCTTTGAGACAACTGGCTATGGTTACGAAATTCATGAAATGAGCGAGATGGCTACCGCTCCTTTTGGGCAAATCGCCATTTCCAACCAACCTAGTTTCCACATCCCTTATCTCTTCCGCTACAGTGACTACCCTGACTACACTGCTCTTCTCATTAAGACGATACGTCAGAAGGCCTTTCACCCAAGTTGGAAAGCCTATCCTGGCGATGAGGACAACGGTAGTCTCTCTGCTTGGTATATCTGGTCAGCTCTTGGATTCTACCCGACCTGTCCAGGAAAACCAAGCTACGACCTCGGAATCCCTCTCTTTGATCATCTCCGTGTCTACCTAGCTAAGGAAAATAAATGGCTAGATATCCATGCTGAGCAAAACTACAGCCATTTTAACTTTGTCAAAGAGTGTCGATTGGACAAGACTCCTGTATCTAGCATCCAACACCAGGACCTCTTGAAATCTGAGCAACTGACCTTCACCCTCAGCTGGCTACCAAATCACTCATAACCAAAAGAACCTTTGCATGGCGCAAAGGTTCTTCTTTTATGAAACTTGGACTTGAAGTTGATCCACAAGCTGACCATCCACCATTAGGTTCAGATAGAAATCCAAGCTTTTATCTCCTGCGAAATACAAGGTTGGAAACGTCAACCTTTTTTCAGTCTCGCCAGCTTGAAACATAAGGACTTGAATCTCATCCTGATAAGCGATACCATGCACACCCGTCCCGGGTTGAATCGAAATCTTAGCTTCTAAAGGACCACTACATTCTCTGCGCTTAACTGTAAAATAGGCATTTTCTCCCTTGATTACAGCTAGACTTTTTTCTGAAAACTCTAGTTGCTGAACAGCTTCTTTTTTTGACAAGCTAGGTGTTTTATAAAGTGAAATCTTAGTTAATACTGGCAAATCCTGTGCCTCTGTGATTATTACACGCACCTTCTGAGCCTCAACAACTAGCCCTCGTAAGAGACGTTTATAACCAACAGTATGACCCGAACCAAACTCCTGCCAGACACCATCCAACTCTACCTGCACATGGAAAGCAGCGATGCGTTGCCCTAGCTTCAACTCTTCCCTCAACTCGATTACATCAAAAGTTTTAGGAGTTCCTAAATCAATCTCTAACTGAATTGGCAGTTCTGCATCACTTGCCCAAGAACTGGTCTCTAGTCCATCTGTCAGGTGGCAACAAGCAAAGTCTGCTGATAAAGCAGGCCCAGATACCTTGGCTCCCAGAGCTAAATCTTCTCTATAGAGTGCGTCACGGTAGGCTCTAAATTCATACAGTCGCTGGATATCCCTTTCATCAAATAGACCATCTTGGTTTGGAGGAATATTGAGCAAGAGAGGGGTTCCCCGCCCCACTGAGTGAAAGTAGATTTCGATCAACTCCTCAAGAGACTTGGGATCCTGATCCTCATGGTAAAACCAACCCGGCCGAAGGGATACATCTGCCTCACCGATTGAAAACAGCGTCCCTGAGGGATCACCGTGCTGTAGATAATCTAATGCAGCCTCTGTCCCCAACTGGTCGGGCTTGACTTTTTGCCACAAGGGATCCCCTGCATAGCCTCGTTCATTGCCAATCCAGCGAATACTAGTTCCCTCAGTTGAGAAAATCAAACAATCGCCCTGCAATTCACGAATGGTCTCAAACCAAGTCTCAAACTCATAGTTAACCTGCTGGGCCCCTTCCCCTCTGGCACCATCCATCCAGATCTCAGCGAACTTACCAGCATTCCCATAGTCAGGATTTGATAAGATTTCCTTCAACTGAGCCAGATAATAGGCATTGTAGTCTGCTTCTCGGTCCACATGATAAAGGGGACTATGGGCATCCCAAGGAGATAAATAAACTCCCATATCCATGTCAAACTCAGTTGCAGCTCGGGATACTTCGAGGAGCAAGTCCCCCTTTCCATCCCGCCAAGGACTAGCCTTGACCGAGTAGTCTGTATAAGCTGTCGGGTAGAGCACAAAACCATCGTGGTGCTTAACCACCAAAATCACCTTTTTAAAACCCGTTTCTTTAAGTACCCGAACCCATTCACGCGCATCCAACTTGGTCGGGTTAAAGCGTTCAGGCTCCTCTTGACCAGTCCCCCATTCTTGGTCATAAAAGGTATTGGGACCAAAATGGATAAAGGCTGCTAGCTCATCCCCCAGATAGGCTAGCTGCGCCTGACTTGGTAATGGTCCATGTGGTTTTATTTTCGTCATCATCTCATATCTCTTTCTCTTGTTCACAAAGTTATCCACAAGTTGTGGATAAGAACATATGCCTAAAAACTAGCTTTTCCAGACTCCAGCTCTTAGACTTGGGGCCTTCCCCCCTCGGGAAATCCTGCTCAAATCCCCAATGCACCAGGATTTCTACTAGAAAGCTAGCCAGTTACTAGTTTCTGGTACTATTATCAAGATCCCTCTAGGATATTAGCTGAGTGTCCTGCTCTAACCAGACTTATCCACAGCTTGTGAATAAACCATTCTTCCTAGTTGTTGCCTCGTTGACTATAACAAAAAATCTAGGTACCGTCAATAAGACAAGGCTGTCTTCCTAAATACTCAGAAAAGATTCTATAATTTGTACAATATACATTTAAAGTGGGCTAGAGGAAAAACTTTTCTGATAGATTTCATATAATTTTCTAAGCAACTTTCAATCACAGTTCCTCTCAATTCCTCGTCAGAACTGAATTAAAATCTGGACATTTCTTCTTAAAATGTGAAATTTAGCATAATTTTTTCAAAAAATATTATATTCTTTTTAGTAGAAGTTTATACATTTATTTCCTCTAATTCCTTTTGCCATCGTATAATAACATAAAATACTACTAAAACCTTGTTTTGTCCGAATTTTTAATCATTTTTTACTATTGACACGCCTCTGAGAATATGATATAACGTAAATGTAAGCGGTACCAAAAAGGTGCCACCGTAGAAATTTTTAAGGAGGAAAACACATGTCTTCACATCCAATTCAGGTATTCTCAGAAATTGGGAAACTGAAAAAAGTTATGTTGCACCGTCCAGGCAAAGAGTTGGAAAACTTGTTGCCGGACTATCTCGAAAGGCTTCTTTTTGATGACATTCCATTCTTGGAAGATGCTCAAAAAGAACATGACGCATTTGCTCAAGCTCTTCGTGATGAAGGAATTGAGGTCCTTTACCTAGAGCAATTGGCTGCTGAATCATTGACTTCCCCAGAAATCCGCGATCAATTTATCGAGGAATATTTAGACGAAGCCAACATCCGTGGTCGTC
Source organism: Streptococcus oralis subsp. dentisani (assembly GCF_007475365.1). Classification (NCBI taxonomy): domain Bacteria; kingdom Bacillati; phylum Bacillota; class Bacilli; order Lactobacillales; family Streptococcaceae; genus Streptococcus; species Streptococcus oralis. The sequence goes on from NZ_CP034442.1 coordinate 1,371,225, forward strand.
AAACCAAGGCGGCTATTCGTGAATTGCTTCACGGTATCAAGGACAACCAAGAATTGGTTGAAAAAACTATGGCAGGGGTTCAAAAAGTTGAATTGCCAGAAATTCCTGAAGAAGCAAAAGGCTTAACTGACTTGGTTGACTCAGACTATCCATTTGCAATCGACCCAATGCCAAACCTCTACTTCACTCGCGACCCATTTGCAACTATTGGTAATGCCGTATCGCTTAACCACATGTATGCAGATACTCGTAACCGTGAAACTCTTTATGGTAAATATATTTTCAAACACCATCCAATCTATGGTGGAAAAGTAGAATTGGTCTACAACCGTGAAGAAGATACACGTATTGAAGGTGGAGATGAGCTCGTTCTTTCTAAAGACGTTCTTGCAGTAGGTATCTCTCAACGTACAGATGCAGCTTCAATTGAAAAACTCTTGGTGAACATCTTCAAGAAAAATGTTGGCTTCAAGAAAGTATTGGCATTTGAATTTGCTAACAACCGTAAATTCATGCACTTGGATACTGTCTTCACCATGGTTGACTACGACAAGTTCACAATTCACCCAGAAATCGAAGGCGATCTTCGTGTGTACTCTGTCACTTATGAAGATGAAAAACTCAAGATTGTTGAAGAAAAAGGTGACTTAGCTGAACTTCTTGCAAAGAACCTCGGCGTAGAAAAAGTTCATTTGATCCGTTGCGGTGGTGGCAATATCGTAGCAGCTGCGCGTGAACAATGGAATGATGGCTCCAACACTTTGACAATCGCACCTGGTGTAGTCGTCGTTTATGCCCGCAATACCATTACCAATAAGATCCTAGAAGAATACGGGCTTCGCTTGATTAAGATTCGCGGAAGCGAATTGGTTCGGGGCCGTGGTGGACCTCGTTGTATGTCTATGCCATTTGAACGTGAAGAAGTATAATCGCTGTTCAGTATTTGTCAATAAAAAATGTAAAAAAATAGAAAGAGGAAATAATAGAATGACACATTCAGTATTCCAAGGACGCAGCTTCTTAGCAGAAAAAGACTTTACTCGCGCAGAGTTAGAATACCTTATCGGTCTTTCAGCTCACTTGAAGGATTTGAAAAAACGCAATATCCAACACCACTACCTTGCTGGTAAAAATATCGCCCTCCTGTTTGAAAAAACTTCTACTCGTACACGTGCAGCCTTTACAACTGCGGCTATTGACCTTGGTGCTCATCCAGAATACCTCGGAGCAAATGACATTCAGTTAGGTAAAAAAGAATCTACTGAAGATACTGCAAAAGTTTTGGGTCGTATGTTTGACGGGATTGAATTCCGCGGCTTCAGCCAACGTATGGTTGAAGAATTGGCAGAATTCTCAGGTGTCCCAGTATGGAATGGTCTAACTGACGAATGGCACCCAACTCAAATGCTCGCTGACTACTTGACTGTTCAAGAAAATTTTGGTCGTTTGGAAGGATTGACATTGGTATACTGTGGTGATGGACGCAATAACGTTGCCAACAGCTTGCTGGTAACAGGTGCTATCCTTGGTGTTAACGTTCACATCTTCTCACCAAAAGAACTCTTCCCAGAAAAAGAGATCGTTGAATTGGCTGAAGGATTTGCTAAAGAAAGTGGTGCACACATCCTCATCACCGAAGATGCAGACGAAGCTGTCAAAGGTGCAGACGTACTTTACACAGACGTTTGGGTATCTATGGGCGAAGAAGACAAATTCGCAGAACGCGTTGCACTTTTGAAACCTTACCAAGTCAATATGGACTTAGTGAAAAAAGCAGGTAACGAAAACTTGATCTTCTTGCACTGCTTACCAGCATTCCACGACACTCACACTGTTTACGGTAAAGATGTTGCTGAAAAATTTGGCGTAGAGGAAATGGAAGTAACAGACGAAGTCTTCCGCAGCAAGTATGCTCGTCACTTTGACCAAGCAGAAAACCGTATGCACACTATCAAAGCTGTTATGGCTGCTACTCTTGGAAATCTCTACATTCCTAAAGTATAAAACTTACTCGTATACACAACACAGGGGTTGAGACGAAAGCTATGACAGCTTATCAGTTCTAGCGAAAGAAAGCAAGGATCCTCTTTGACAAATTTGCCACCTTACTCTTGTCACCTTCCTGCTTCCTAGTCTCATTCTGATAAACGTCGGCTGTGCGTTCAACCCCTTTTACTAGTAGTAATGACTAATTTGTCTTTTGAAAAGACGCTACCTCCACTTCATATTTTATCATCATACCTGCCTGTAGCTCTTGGAGTTCTGTCAGGTTTACCATATTAAAGAAAGGAGAGCTCATGTCTCATAGAAAAATCGTCGTTGCTTTAGGCGGAAATGCCATCCTCTCCACTGACCCATCTGCCCAAGCTCAACAAGCTGCTCTGGTGGAAACAGCTCGTCATCTGGTCAAGTTGATTCAAAACGGAGATGAACTGATCATTACTCACGGAAATGGTCCTCAGGTGGGTAACCTCTTGCTTCAACACTTGATGGCAGATTCGGAAAAAAACCCTGCCTTCCCCCTTGATTCTTTGGTTGCCATGACCGAGGGTAGTATCGGTTTTTGGCTACAATGTGCTCTTGATAACGCATTGCTCGATGTAGGACTTGATAAAAATGTCGCTTCTGTTGTTACCCAGGTTATAGTAGACAAAGAAGACCCTGCCTTTATCAATCCAACCAAACCAATCGGTCCATTCTACTCAGAAGAGGATGCCAAAGCTGAGAGCGAAAAAACAGGAGCAACCTTCAAAGAAGATGCCGGTCGTGGCTGGCGTAAAGTGGTGGCTTCACCAAAACCAATCGACATCAAAGAAATCAACAGCATCCGCACCTTGCTTGATAATGGTCAAGTTGTCATCGCAGCAGGTGGAGGAGGTATCCCTGTTGTCAAAAATGAAAACGGTTACTTAAGTGGAGTCGAAGCCGTTATTGATAAAGACTTTGCGTCTCAACGACTAGCAGAACTCGTCGAAGCTGACCTCTTTATCGTCCTTACTGGCGTAGACTATGTTTATGTCAACTACAATAAACCAGACCAAGAAAAACTGGAACACGTTACTGTCAGTCAACTAAAAGAATACATCAAACAAGGACAATTCGCACCGGGTAGCATGCTACCAAAAGTCGAAGCTGCTATCGATTTTGTAACCAACCGCCCAGAAGGCAAGGCTGTTATCACCTCCCTCAGCAATCTAGGCGCCTTGATCGAGTCCGAAAGCGGAACAATTATTGTTAAAGACTAGCCATTTTAACCCAAGTACAAGCTCTAACCAGGAGTACTCAGGTAAACCAACATCATTCGTTTTTATACTTTGTGGCATAGTTTAGGAGGAAAAACAAATGAGTGAAAAAACAAAAAAAAGGTTCCAAATGCCTTCATCTTACACTGTTTTGATCATTATTATTGCCATCATGGCAATCTTAACTTGGATCATTCCAGCAGGTAAGTATGACACGAACGAAGCAGGTGGCCTCATTGCAGGTACCTATCAAACTGTTGAATCTAATCCCCAAGGGATTTACGATATCCTAATGGCTCCGATTCGGGCGATGCTCGGTCACGAACCAACTAAAGCCGCTATTGACGTAGCCTTCTTCATCCTCATGGTTGGGGGATTTCTAGGTGTCGTCAATGCGACAGGCACATTAGATGTTGGTATTGCCTCTATTGTTAAGAAATACAAAGGACGCGAAAAAATGCTGATCCTCATCCTCATGCCCCTCTTCGCACTTGGAGGAACAACTTATGGTATGGGTGAAGAAACCATGGCATTTTACCCACTCCTTGTTCCTGTTATGATGGCTGTTGGTTTTGATAGCATTACTGCCGTTGCCATCATTCTACTAGGTTCCCAAGTCGGCTGTCTTGCCTCTACTCTCAATCCTTTTGCTACTGTTATCGCTTCTGATACCGCAGGTGTGTCATCTATGGACGGGGTTATCCTTCGTATCATCTTCTGGTTTGTTATGACAGGTATTAGTACTTACTTTGTCTACCGCTATGCAGAAAAGATTCAAAAGGATCCTACAAAATCACTTGTCTACTCTCAACGTGAAGAAGACCTTAAACACTTCAATGTCACTGATAACGAAAATGCTCCATCTGTCTTGAATAAGAAACAAAAACATGTTCTTGCCTTGTTCATCTTGACTTTCATCATCATGATCGCCAGCTTTATCCCTTGGGTAGACTTGCACATCACTCTATTTGAAGACTTCAAGAATTGGTTGATTGGTCTCCCTGTTATTGGTGGAGCTATCGGTTCATCTGCTCTACCATTCGGTAGCTGGTACTTCCCAGAAGGTGCGATGCTCTTTGCTGTGATGGGTATTCTTATTGGTGTTGTTTACGGTCTCAAGGAAAGCAAGATTATCTCTACCTTTATGGCTGGTGCAGCAGATCTTCTCACCGTAGCCTTGATTTGTGCAGTAGCTCGTGGTATCCAAGTTATCATGAACGACGGTATGATTACTGCAACTATTCTACACTGGGGTGAAGTCGGACTTCAAGGTCTCTCTTCTCAGGTCTTCATCGTTTTGACCTACCTCTTCTACCTTCCTATGTCATTCCTTATCCCATCTTCATCTGGACTTGCTAGTGCTACAATGGGAATCATGGCACCACTTGGTGAGTTCGTTAACGTAAAACCTAGTCTCATCATCACTGCCTATCAATCTGCATCTGGTGTACTCAACCTTGTCGCTCCAACTTCTGGTATCGTTATGGGGGCTCTCGCGCTCGGCCGTATCAGTCTAGGAACTTGGTGGAAATTTGTTACTAAACTCATTGTCGTTATTGTCATTGTGAGCATACTTCTTCTTATCCTAGGTACCTTCCTACCATTCCTTTAGAACAAAGTGTGAGGTAAAACGAATGACCGTCTACATCACTGACTCCATTAAACAGAGCTTTATACAGAGTCTAAAGACTCTCATCTCCTACCCATCTGTACTCCAAGAAGGGGAAAATGGGACACCTTTTGGACAAGCTATTCAAGACGTTCTAGAAAAGACGCTGGAAATCTGCCGTGAACTTGGCTTTAAAACTTATATTGATCCCAAGGGCTATTATGGTTATGCAGAGGTTGGTGAGGGAGAACTCCTTGCCATCCTCTGCCACTTGGATGTTGTGCCTGCAGGAGATTTGTCAGATTGGCAATCTCCTCCATTTGAAGCAACTATCAGAGAAGGAAAACTCTTTGGACGAGGGGCACAAGACGACAAAGGTCCTTCACTGGCAGCTCTCTATGCAGTGAAAAGCTTGCTTGACCAAGGCATCCAATTTAAGAAGCGCGTGCGTTTTATCTTTGGTACGGATGAAGAAACTCTTTGGAGATGTATGGCACGCTACAACGCCCTCGAAGAACAAGCCAGCATGGGATTTGCACCGGATTCGTCATTTCCTTTGACATACGCTGAAAAGGGGCTCCTTCAAGTCAAGCTTCATGGCCCCGGTTCTGATCATCTCAAGCTCGATGTCGGAGGTGCCTTTAATGTTGTACCAGATAAGGCAAGTTACCAAGGTCCTCTTTATGAAGCGGTTTGTAGGGGGTTGAAGGAAGCAAATTTTGATCACCAAACCACAGACCAAACCGTGACCGTACTCGGGGTACCTAAACACGCCAAAGATGCTAGTCAAGGTGTCAATGCAGTCATTCGACTTGCTAGTGTACTCGCACCTCTCCAACCCCACTCTGCCCTCCATTTTCTAACCGACAAAGCAGGGCAAGATGGTAAAGGGCTTGGAATCTTTGGAGAAGTTGCTGATGAACCGTCTGGTTCCCTTTCCTTTAATGTTGCAGGGTTGACCATCAATCCCGATCGCTCCGAAATTCGGATCGATATACGCATACCTGTGCTAGCAGATAAGGAGAAACTGGTGGCACAGCTCACTCAGTGCGCCAAAGACTACCAACTTGACTACCAAGAATTTGACTATCTAGCCCCCCTCTATGTCGCAAGAGATAGCCAACTTGTTACTACCCTTATGCAAGTCTACCAAGAAAAAACCGGAGATAAAACTCCTCCTCTCTCATCAGGTGGTGCTACCTTTGCCCGCACCATGCCAAACTGTGTAGCCTTTGGCGCTCTTTTCCCAGGAGCACAACAAACTGAACATCAGGCAAATGAAGCAGCTGTCCTAGACGATCTTTATCGCGCTATGGACATCTACGCAGAGGCGGTTTGCCGTCTCGCAACCTAACTGGATGATCGTTTCTACCCAAAAAATCCCGCAGATTTGCGGGATTTTTCTCTTGCATCAATGCGCCAACATTTCTTGGGCGATTTCTTGACCAGATAGGTTATCTGGGTAATAGGTTGGCCAGTTGTCCATCTCCTCAAAGAGGGCTTCTTGGCTAGCACCTCCAAAGAAGATATGGAAATGTTCTGCCTTGACTGGGGCGATATTGTGGTCGCTAAACTGAACATACTTGAACTGTCCAGCGTCCGCATCTGTCGCTTCAAAGAGGAAGCGCACGCCACGATTGCCTTTCTTATAAGTCAAGATTTTCTTGCCGACATACTTGTAGGTGAATTTCTTGCTTTGACCACCTTGAACAAATTCCATAGTGTTGTCCGTGATGTTGATCTTAGTCACATCTGTCTGATAGCCTTTTCTATAGTAGGCCTTGTACTCATCCTTGGTCATCTTACCAGTCAACTTAGCCTTGTAATCAAAGACTTGATCAAAAGTTCCATCTTCAAGGAAAGGATAAACTGACTGCCAGTTACCTGCATAGTCACTCAAGGTACGGTCTTTGACATCTGCATTCTCAAAGTAACCATTGTGAACTGTCTTGGTGTTTTCTTCCTTCTCTGGCTCGATTTCCGGTCCTTCTTGATCTGTTGTCTGCTTGAGAGCCTTGAGGTTTTTCTCCATGATAGAGATATAGTCCTCACCAGCCTTGGTTGCTTCTTCTGTCAGACTTTCTAGCGGATTGAGCACATCTAGTTTGACACCCGTTTCTTTGGAAAGGGTATTGGCAAGGGCTTGGGAGGCATTTTCTTCAAAGTAGATATAAGAAATCTTGTTTTTCTTGATATACTCTGTCAACTCTGCCAAACGTGCTGCTGATGGCTCTGCATCTGGTGAGAGACCTGAGATGGATACTTGCTTGAGACCGTAGTCCAAGGCAAGATAGTTAAAGGCTGCGTGTTGCGTTACGAAGCTCTTTTGTTTAGCTTGAGACAAGCCTTCTGTGTAGGCCTTGTCCAAGGCTTGCAATTTTTCAATATAGGCAGACGCATTCTTTTCAAAAGCCTCTTTTTTATCAGGATAATCTGCTGACAAACTATCACGGATATGCTCTACCAGTTTGATGGCGCGTGCTGGTGAGAGCCATACATGGGGATCGTAGTCATGATGGTGACCTTCACCCCCGTGATCATGACCTTCCTCTTCTTCCTCAGCTCCTGGTAAGAGCAGCATATTGCCTGTCGCCTTGATAGTCTTGACTTTTTTCTTATCCAAGGATTCTAGCAATTTGGGAACCCAGGTCTCCATGTTTTCATTTTCATAGACAAAGGCATCTGCGTCTTGGATTTTGGCAACTGCCTTGGCAGACGGTTCGTATTCATGGGGTTCTGTACCCGCACCGATTAAAAGTTCTACATTAGCAGTATCTCCTGCGACTTGCTTGGTAAATTCGTAGACAGGGTAAAAGGTTGTTACGATATTGAGTTTCCCATCTGCCTGCTTTTGATTGGAACAAGCCACTAAAAACAGAGCACATAGACTGGCTAGTAGTAAGCTAATTTTTTTCATTTCATTCTCCTATTTGATAAAACGTTTCAGTAGACTGACTAACAAAAAGACAGCTACAAAGATAATGGTGATACTAGCGCTGGCAGGTGTTTCCGCATAGTAGGAAATATAAAGTCCTGCCACCATTCCCAAAAAGCCAATAGCGCTGGCTAGTAACATAACGGATTTGAAGTTTTTCCCCATACGAAGGGCAATACTAGCCGGCAAGACCATAATGGTCGACACCAAAAGAGCCCCCGCAGCTGGAATCATAAGGGCAATGGCCACCCCTGTCACCATGTTAAAGAGGATAGACATAGTACGAACTGGCAAGCCATCCACAAAGGCCGTGTCCTCATCAAAAGTCAGGATATACATTGGTCGCAAGAACAAGAAAGTCAAGAGTAAAACGACCGCCGCAATGACAAAGAGGAAAATCACCTGCTCCTGGCTAATGGTCACAATAGATCCAAAGAGATATTGGTCCAAACTCATGGAGCTCGAACTTTTACCCTTACTCATCACGATAAGAGACACTGCAAGCCCTGTAGACATGAGGATGGCTGTCCCGATTTCCATAAAGTTCTTATAGACTGTCCGGAGATACTCTAGAAAGACAGCAGCGATCAAGACAATAGCAATGGTTGAAATGGTTGGAGAAATTCCCAAAACCAGACCAAAGGCTACCCCTGACAGAGAAACGTGACTGAGGGTATCACTCATGAGACTCTGACGACGTAAGATAAGGAAGGTCCCAAGAACTGGAGAAAAGAGACTCATGGCAATGACCGCCAAGAAGGCACGCTGCATGAAGTCATAGGATAACAAACTAAGCATGGTCCACCTCCTGGTCGCTTTCGTGAACGTTGAAACAACGCCACGGCGAGTCTTGATTGCGCACTAGATGGATATTGCGATCCGCATAGTCCTTGACCTCCTCAGGATCATGGGTAATCATCAAAACAGCCTTGCCATGATGGTGGGCACTATGGTGCATGAGTTCGTAAAATTCATTTTTGCTTCCAGCATCCATCCCTGTTGTCGGCTCATCCAAGACAAAAATATCTGGGTCAGAAGCAAACATCCGAGCAATCACTGCTCGTTGCTTTTGGCCTCCAGAGAGGGAGCCAATTCGTTTGTCACGGTGTTCCCACATACCAACTGAGTCTAGACTGGCCTTGATATGCTCCTCATCATGGGCATTCAAGCGACGGAACCAGCCCTTCCGTGGATAACGACCCGACTTGACAAATTCATAAACCGTACTTGGAAAGCCAGCATTAAAACTGGCTATCTGCTGGGGAAGATAAGCTATCCTTAACTTTTTTCCATGAGTATTTGTCTTTGAGATGGTTACTTTACCAAATCTTGGTTGCAGGATACCTAGGCTCGCCTTGATAAGCGTCGTCTTGGCAGCTCCATTTTCACCAGTCAGGGTGACAAACTCCCCGCTATCAACACTGTAGTTGATGTGCTCGAGGACAGGCTCTTTGTCATAATAGAAAGACAAGTCCTCTACTGTAATATACCGCATTATTTGATTTCTCCTACTAAAGCAGTTAAAAACCGCTGGATAACTTCTTGTTCATTTGGAGTAAACTGACTTGCTACTTGTTCATAGGCTAAGAGCGTGTGTTCATGATGATGGTGGTGTTCCTCTGCCACTGGTCGAGCTAGTTCTGTCAGTTGGTAAAAAATCACACGCGCATCCTTAGGATCTCTCGATGTCTCTAACATGCCCTCTTTGACCAAAGACTTGATAGCCTTGGTTACTGCCGCCTGACTGACATTAAGGCGACGGGCCAACTCCGAGTTGGTTAGGGATTCTTCTGATAAGAGCATGAGGATGTGTTCCTGAGTATTAGTTAAGGCAACGTCACTTGTGCAATGCCCGATCAGAATTTCATGCTGGTTCTCAGATCTCAAGATCACCTCGTTTAAAAAGTTATCGATTTCCTGTGCAAGCTGTCTCATGTGTTACTCCTTCCCTAGCTATCTTTTTTGTAAAAAGCATAGATAGCCACCGATTCTTTACTGGTTAATTATATCACAAATCAAAAAAGAGTCAAGGGAGAACATGAGAGCACATTTCACACTTGAACTCTTTTGATTTGTTATTGGAAGTCTTTGATATTTCCATCATAGGTCGCCCAGTCCTTACTGAAGAAGCGGTCATTCATCTTGTAGTCTGGAGCTTGTTTTGGATCCGTCAAGAAGGGATTCACAACCTTATCAAAAGCCAACCAGCCCAACCAACCTAAGTGGATGGTATCCTTGATAAAGTAAGGATCCCCTCCATTTTTTGAAAAGTCAGCAATGTTGGTAAAGCCTTGACTTTCTAACTGGTAACGAATTTTCTCCACTGCATGTTGATACATTTCTTCACTGAGTTCTGTGTATTCCATCCATTTCTTGTTGACGGGCTGGATAACAAAGAGCACATTGACTTTTGATTTGGCAAATTGATTGAGAACCAGCTGCAAATCATTGTATTCAGACGACTTTAGGAAGTTATAATTTTTTTGATACCCTTCCCATTTTTTTAAGTCTTTTTTGACCTCATACGTGTAGAAATGATTCTCCATCCCCATATCGTTATTGGTCGTATTTGCCTCTGCATCCTTACGGGCAATTTCTTCTAAAGCATCATAGGAAAACTGATCAGGAAGATCTTTTAAATAGTTTTCTACATGTTCTTTGTACTTGAGTTTCCCCCGAATGGAAAATTGACCAAAAAGAGAGGACTGCTTTTCATTGAATCGTGCAAAGAGGTTGATGATAAGTCGATCAGCATCTGACAAGTCCTCTCCTTTTGAAAGCTTTTGAAGGATGCCTTTTAATGCCACACTCGGGTTCTGCTTCAACAAACGCGTCGCAGCATGCTTAGCCGAAATGTCCCCAGATTGATTTTCCAAAAAAGCTGTCAACTGGTCACTATTAAAGAATCTCTGAAACGCTGCTGGCTCGTAATCCGTCTCTGTAAACCACTGAGGAGAGATGACAAACACCGCCTGCTTTTCCTCAATTTCTGGCAGAATCTGCTGCAAACCGAAATATTGGTTAAGCGAGGCCGCTCCTGCCTGACCCATAAAGTAAGGGCGATAGGGACGATTGTATTTTTCTGCTAAAACAGCTGGATGGACACTATCAAATCGAATCCATTCACTTGACCCTAAAAAAGGGACAAAACGCATATTGGGATCCGTTAGCGCCCTCACTTTTTGACTTCTCTCTTTAAAACTTTCCCTACTGATGGAAGCAGCAGAGTATTTCTCCTCCATCAGATTGTGGCTTTGTTTACTAGGAAAGAAATAGATGAGCAAAAGAACCAAAAAAGCTGCAGCAAAGATGGGCCCGAAGATCAGCCACAAGCGTTTAAGCATTCTTCAACTCCGCAATACCTTCTACGATTTTATTAGCTGTATTCCAGTCATCACGACCGAACTCTGTCACTGGAACACGAATGTCAAAACGGTTTTCAATCTCAACAATCAATTCAACCGTTCCCATACTATCCAAGACACCGGCATCAAAAAGATCTTCATCCATCATGTCAGAAACATCTTCCATAAACAACTCATCAATAATTTCAATAACTTCTGATTTGATATCCATTTTTATATCCTTTTATTTTTTAAACCACAAATCATTCAAAAATCCAGAAAAGATTAAGAATGAAACCATCACGACATGGAAGGTGACAACCATGCCAAGCAACTGAATCCAGCGATTCTCAGGTAAGGAAGCCTTCCCAGCTTTTTTCCGTTCTTTATTGAGCGCTTTTTTCTTACGAACCCAAGCGTCATTGATAACCAGCCCAATCCCATGAAAAAGTCCATAGGCGATGTAGTACCAGGTCACTCCATGCCAGAATCCCATAATCAGCATATTGAGAATATAGGCTACACTTGAGGTCACATTGCGATTTTTAAAGACCTTCTTTCTGGTCAACACCATGACCATCCGCATAAAGACAAAGTCACGGAACCAGAAAGACAGACTCATGTGCCAGCGATTCCAAAACTCTTTTAAATCCCTTGACAAAAAGGGCGTGTTAAAGTTGACAGGACTATGAATACCCATCAAGTTTGAAATGGCTAAGGCAAACATAGAGTAGCCCGCAAAGTCAAAGAACAGTTCTAAACCGAAGGTATACATAACTGCAAGAGCATAATGGTTAAAGAAACCACCTGTCTGCAAGGCCAAATTTTTCAGCGGAGGCAATAATGTCTCTCCTAAAATATGCGCCAAGATAAACTTGTAGAGGAAGCCAAGCATGATATACTTGACAGCCTCTTCTAGCATATCCATCAGCTCATCCCGCTCAGGAATGGTCTCGTAATTTTCATTGAAACGTTTAAAACGATCAATGGGACCACTTGAGAAAGTCGGCATAAAAAGAAGAAAACGTAAGAATTGCCAAATCGTTAAATCCTTGATGACACCGTCTCTCAACTCAACGATAACACCAACTGCACGAAAGGTTAAGTAAGAAATCCCTAAAAAGCCAAACAAAGATTGAGGGCCATGAATAGCAGGAGATACTTTCACAAAGACGATAGGCAATAGGGATAAAAAGCTAACTAGATAAAATATCCATTTACTATCTCGCTTTTTCCTGTACCTTTTGTAGAAAGATACAAGTAGTACTTGCCAGATAACATAAAGGATAAGAGTGCTTATTTGATCGGTCTTTCCACCGACCAACATGGTGACGATAAAGAAGAGACTAACCAGCACCTCATACCAGGCAAAACGTTTCTTGAAAAAGAGTCCGATAAATATCGGTAGGGTCGCAGCAATCACATACAAAAAATAATAAAGATTGCCATAAGGTTCCAAATGAGGTAGCTGTTTGTAAAGCTCCATCATCTACTGTTTACCTCGTTGATCAAGCCCTTGATATCAATTTTACCATTAGGCGTTAGTGGCAAACTGTCTCGATAGAGAAACTTGGATGGCATCATATAAGACATCATGATATCTGCTAGGTCTTCCTTGATAGCCTTGGTAATATCGATATCACGCTCAAACTGCTCGCGGACACCGTCCTTTAGGATGACATAGGCCAGTAGATTTTGTACCTTGTGGTCCTTGTTATAACGTGGGACAGCAACGGCCGACTCGATATAGCGAGATTTGTTGAGGTTTTGAGAGACATCTTCAAGCTCAATGCGATAACCATTGAACTTAATCTGGAAATCCATACGTCCACCGTAGAGAAGCAAGCCCTCATCTGTCATAGTTCCTACATCCCCTGTATGGTAGGCCGGAAGACCTTCGAACTCAAAGAAAGCTTCTGCCGTTTTTTCAGGATTATTCATATAGCCTTTTGAAACAGCTGGCCCAGAAACAATGATTTCTCCCTGTTCACCATTTGGCAGCTTATTGCCTTCCTCATCAATGATAAAGGTTGGAGAATCAGCCTTGGTATAGCCGATTGGAAGGCGTCTGAGAGTCGCCAACATCTCGTCTGTCACAGCAACTGCTGACAGAGCCACTGTTGCTTCTGTTGGACCGTAGGCATTGATAATACGGGCATTTGGGAATCGCTCACGCAGTTTTTGAGCTGTTTTGACCGTCAATTCTTCACCATCAAAGTAGAAATGCGTGATTCCAGGCATTTTCTCACTGTTAAAGTCTTCTGATAACATGGCCATATCTGCAAAGGAAGGCGTTGAGGTCCAGATAGCGATTGGTAGTGAAAAGATAGTTGCAAAGAGTTGCTTGAAGTCCTGAGTAATGGCTGAAGGAAGAGCGAAAAGCGTACCACCTAGTGCCAAGGTTGGCGCCCAGTACATGACAGATAGGTCAAAAGAATAAGGGGGCTGAGCCAGCATTTGCGGACGACTTGGCGTCGCAAATTCTTTGTCTGTAATCATCCAGTTGGTAAAACTGAGGAGATTGTCATGGGAAATCTGCACTCCCTTTGGCTTACCAGTCGTACCAGAAGTAAAGATGATGTAGTAGTTATCATCTCCCTTGACTGGATGCGTGATCTCATAGCTAGAAGCTTGAGCAAAAGCTTCTTGAACTTGCTCTAAATTCAGCATCGGTGTGCTAGTTTGCTCTAATGGAAAATCCGAGATGGCAATAATCAAGCTTGGCTCTGCAACTCCTACGATAGCAGAAACTCGTTCCAAAGCCGAATGGCTGTCAATGGGAATATAGGCATGACCCGACTTAGTCAGCGCTACAAAGGTAGCCAACATCTCATATTCCTGACCACCAAAAACGACGACTGGAGATTTCTCAGGCAAGCCTAGTTGGTCTATAGCTGCAGCCAAACTATCCGAATCAACCTTCAAATCTCCATAAGTATGCTCTTGCCCCAAAACGTTGTAAACAGGGTAGCTTGAATGTGTCTGAGCAAAGTGCTCAATCGTTTCAATCATATCTTTTATCGGTTTATTAGACACAGTTCTTCTTCTCCTTTAAACTAGAACTCATTATAAATAAAGGTTCCTTGACTCTGACCAAGGTAACTAAAAAAATAAAGCAAACCAAGTAAGATTACAAAATATAGGACGGTCTGTCCCAAAAACATATACAATTTTCTGTGTTTTCCCATAGTTAGTGTGTTCAATTTTCTATGATTTTTCAAAAAAGCTATGCAACTATGCATTTACTATCTTATCTTCCTAACATTTTACCATTTTATCAACCTTTTTTTCAACTGTTTACCATAACTTAAAAGTTCGTTTTAGCTTATTTTAAGATAAGTTAAAATATTAATGTTTTGGCCATCAAAAAAGAGCCTGAGATTTCCATCTCAAACTCTGTTGCCAATAACTCTTTTATCTTAGAAAAGTGAAAATACGAGAACTGCTAGGGCCGCACCAACAACAGGCCCCACAACAGGAATCCAAGCATAAGACCAGTCTCCGTCTCCCTTGTTTGGAATTGGTAAGATGCTGTGCATGATGCGAGGACCAAGGTCACGAGCTGGGTTCAAGGCATAACCAGTTGTCCCACCTAGTGAAAGACCGATGCCGACAATCAAGGTTCCCACTGCAAAGGTCCCTAAACCTGCTTGAAGGTCATAGAGTCCCAAGGCAAAGATTGTCAAGAGCAAAACAAAGGTACCAAGGATTTCGCTAACCAAGTTCGATACTGTGTCCTTGATGGCTGGTCCAGTACTAAAGGTCGCTAGGATATTTCCTGCATTTTCTTCTGCCTCATAATGTGGTTTGAATTGCAACCAAACCAAAATCTGAGCCACCATCGCTCCTGCGAATTGGGCTAGGATATAAGGGAAAACTGAACCCCAAGAGAGCGTTCCTTTTAAGGCCATCGCAAACGTCACAGCTGGATTTAGGTGGGCCGGACTGAGCGTGCCAGATACAAAGGCCGCAACGGCTACAGCAATTCCCCATCCCATAGTGATGACAATCCATCCTGAATTGTTACTCTTAGTTTTGGGAAGAACCACACCTGCAACAACACCATTTCCTAGGAGGATAAGGATTAAGGTCCCCAAAAATTCTCCAAATAATTCTTTCATCATATCTTTGTCTCCATTTAAAAGAAGGAGAGAGAAGGCAAGGAAGGCTTGTCTCCCTCTCTTCTAGTTTTTCTTAATTTTTCAATGCCGCTAGATCGTTGTTAGCAAGGGCTGCTTCAACATCCGCACGGTAGGCTACTTTTTCTTCTTCGGTCCAATCATAAAATCGTCCCATTTCATCCAGAACTGGCTCAACGATGCTATCTAAACTATCACGCATAAAGAGCATGTGGTTAGTACGACGAAGGAGGAAGTCAACTGGGCTTAGAGCCAACTCATTACGCATTGCATAGTGAAGGGACAAGGTATCTGCCAAGCTGAGTCCTGGCGCTTGTTCCAAGCTGTGAGCAAGGGCAAAGACCTTCGGTGCATTTGAACCGTAAAGATTTGCGAGATACTGGGCTTCCTTGCTATCCAAACCACGTGACACTCCAAGTTGAGCAAAGGCTTCAATTTCTGAGTCCACATTTGCTGGGTTCAATTCTCCACCTGAAACAGGATAAGTCTTCGAGTTGATCAGTTTAAAGCTGCGGTCAAATTCGACTTTGAGGATGTCAACCACACGCTCCATAGCTCCTTCAGCCATCTTACGGTAGTCTGTGATTTTACCACCAGCAAGGGTCAACAAGCCATTATCATCACGGTCCAAACTCGAACCACGAGAAACTGCAGATGGATCCAAATGTTTCTCAGATGTGCTGCTTTCAAGCTTGCTGACAGCAGATTCAACATCTTCACGCGTTTTTTCTTTCGAGAGATAAGCTTCGACAGTCGCAATCAAGCTATTGAAGCTCTCATCGCTAATGGCTCCGTTATTTCCTCCATTGTAGTCAGAAGCGCTATTACCTGCAATCAATGGACGAAGACCAGCCCAGCTGCTTTCGATATCATCAATGGTAATGTTTGCTTCTGGGAAGCGGTTGTTGACAATACCAAGTAGATAATCTACATCTTCCTGAGTCACTTTTGGATGTTCCAAATCGCCTGTGTAGTCTGTATCCGTTGTACCAAAGTAAGTCTTGTTTTCACGTGGGAGAACAAAGACCATACGCCCGTCTCCCAAACCTGTGTCAAAGTAAACCGGCTGTGAAACCTTGATCTTGCTTGAATCCACTACCAAGTGAACTCCCTTAGTTGGTCTCATTTGTGAGAATTGCGTACCCTTATTAGACAAATTACGAACCTTGTCGCTCCAAGGACCTGTCGTGTTGATAGCCAGACGAGCCTTAATTTCAAAGACTTGGTCTGTCAACAAATCACGAGCTACAACACCTGTAATCTTGCCGCTTTCGTCAAAGAGGAAGCCTTCTGCCTTAACGTGGTTGGCAATGAGGGCACCGTCTTGGTTGGCACGTTTGATGTTTTCAATTACGAGACGCGCATCGTTGTTACGGAAGTCAAGGTAAACTCCACCTCCTACCAAACCTTCTTTCTTCAAGTTTGGTTGACGTTCCAAGACTTGATCCTTGCTCAAGACCTTGTTAGCAGCTGGCGTATTGCTAACACCTGCCAAAAGGTCGTACAAGTCCATGGCTACTTTGAGACGGAAGAGGCTAAAGGTCGCTCCATCCTCATCGTAAACTGGCAAGAGCATTGGGTCTGGTTTTGGAATGTGTGGGGCGATTTGTTGAACCACCGCACGCTCAGAAACTGTATCTGAGACCACCTCCACGTCAAATTGCTTGAGGTAACGCAGACCTCCGTGGACCAATTTTGTTGAACGGCTAGATGTTCCTTCTGCGAAGTCCTGCATTTCAATCAATCCAGTGTCAAGACCACTAGCGGCCGCCTGCAAGGCTACACCAGCTCCTGTTATCCCTCCACCAATAATCAAGAGGTCTAGGGTACGTTCCTGCATTTTTTTAATTGATAATTCACGTGTTTTCTTTGAAAATTCCATATTTACACACTTTCTAACTGTGTCGCTTTATTCTTCCAGCATTATACTCTTCGAAAATCTCTTCAAACCACGTCAGCGTCGCCTTACCGAATGTATGGTTACTGACTTCGTCAGTCTTATCTATAACCTCAAAGCAGTGCTTTGAGCAACCTGCGGCGAGCTTCCTAGTTTGCTCTTTGATTTTCATTGAGTATTAGTCATCGATTTCCGCAAAGACTTGCGTTGCTTTCACAGCCTTCTTCCAGCCCTTGTAGAGTTGTTCCTTGCGCGATTCGTTCATGGATGGCTCAAAGAGTTCTCCAGTCTCATTTAAGAGTTTCAACTCATCCAAGTCTTTCCAGTAGCCTACTGACAAACCAGCTAGGAAGGCTGCTCCTAGGGCAGTTGTTTCCAAGTTTTTGGCGCGTGCGATGTCGATTCCCAAGATGTCAGCTTGGAACTGCATGAGGAAGTTATTCATAGCTGCACCACCATCTACTTTCAAGACTTGGATAGCTGTCTGAGCATCCACTTGCATCGTATCAATGATGTCACGCACTTGATAAGCGATAGATTGCAAGGTTGCCTTGATAAAGTCTTCTTTGCTTGTTCCACGAGTTAAGCCAAAGACCGAACCACGAGCATTTTGGTTCCAGTATGGAGCCCCTAGACCTGTAAAGGCAGGTACGACATAAACTTCGTCATTGTTGTGAGAATTGAGAGCATATTTTTCAGACTCTGGTGAATTTTCAACCATGCGAAGTCCATCACGAAGCCACTGAATGGCACTTCCTGCGATGAAGATAGAACCCTCCAAAGCATAGTAAACCTTGCCGTTGATTCCATAACCAATCGTTGTCAAGAGGTTATTTTCAGACAACTGCATCTCTTCACCAGTGTTCATAATGATGAAAGAACCTGTTCCATAAGTATTTTTGACCATACCTGGTTCAAAAGCCAACTGACCGAAGAGGGCTGCCTGTTGGTCCCCAGCCATACCTGAGATTGGCACTTCTCCACCATAGAAATGGAATGGAGCAGTCTTTCCATAGATTTCAGAGTTAGAACGAACTTCTGGAAGCATGGCCTTAGGAATGTTAAGAATTTCCAAAATCTCATCATCCCATTTGAGTTCTTTAATGTTATAGAGCATGGTACGAGCCGCATTGGAGTAGTCGGTCACGTGAGCCGCACCATCAGTCAATTTCCAAACCAACCAAGTATCAATGGTACCAAAGAGCAATTCTCCTTTTTCAGCTCGCTCTTGAGCTCCTTCTACATGGTCCAAAATCCAACGAACCTTAGTCGCAGAGAAGTAAGCATCAATGATCAAACCAGTCTTTTCATGAAATTTTTCCACATAACCTTGGCTTTTCAGCTGTTCAGCCAGAGGAGCAGTCTGACGAGACTGCCAAACAATCGCGTTGTAGATAGGGAGCCCTGTTTTCTTATCCCAGACGACAGTTGTTTCACGCTGGTTGGTAATCCCGATGGCCTTGATTTGACTTGGTTTCACACCACTTTCGATGAAAGCACCCGCGATAACTGACTGAACAGAGTTCCAAATTTCATTGGCATTGTGTTCTACCCAACCTGCTTGAGGGAAAATCTGAGTGAACTCTTTTTGACTAGAGCTGACCTTTTCTCCTTTTTTGTTAAAAATGATGGCACGAGAACTGGTCGTTCCTTGGTCAATAGCCATGATGTATTTTTCTTGTGACATGTGCTGTCCTCCTGATAAAATCTTGAGGTGGTTCCTCTTTACAGTAACTAGTATATAAAATAAAGCGCTTTCTTGTTCATCAATTTTTTTAAAATTTTAAAAAAATGTGAGGAGATTGTGCGAATTTCACAAAAAAGACCTGAAAATTCAGGCCTTTTAAGCAAAGAGCATCTGACGAATCTTCGCCAAATCCTCCATATCCAAATCATTTTTTAAATAATAGACCAGAGTCTGTTCTTTCTTATGAATCGGGTTGTTGGTAATCAACAAATCATAATGTCGACTAGGATCATAGGCTTCTATGGTAATGAAACGATTGTATTCCAAATACCGTTTCAAAATGGCAGCCATCCTTGAAAAGACAAGAAAACCAGATGTCAAATCCAGACCAATCCTCATATGTTGGCCACCATTTTCTGCCATATACTCTATCAACTGGAGCCATTCCCAGAGAATTTTCTTATCCAGGTCGGTCCCCTGATGAAAGGCTGACAAGATATGAAAAATTCTCTCTGCAGTCCCTCTAAAATCATGTTCCATCAGCAAATAGGGATGGCGATTCTCTGTCTGGTATCTGTACTGATCTTGCAAGATATAGCCCTTGTATAGATAAACTTGACCACAGAGCTGGCTGAGTTCATAGGTGACATGGTCCTCTGTGTAGTCCCCCAGCAGCTCCTCCTTCTTCATTTCCTGGATCATTTGTGTTAGTAAAGCCGCAAGTTCTCCCCCAAATCCAAGAATATACTCCATAGTATGAAGTGGCAAAATGCGATGAGAAAGGAGGAAAGAGAAGAAAATCATCATCTCCCCATCCTCAGTTCCTAGAGGGATGTGTTGCCCAGCAAAAAAAGACGGAGCCTTTCGAAGCAAACGAAGATAGAAAATATTGTCAAAATACCCTCTCATTTTTTCTTCTATGACTTGAAACTGACAGGCATTGACCCGAAGACGCTGTTGACTGATATGAGCCCAGAGAACCAAGTCCAATTTCTGGCCCGAAGACAAGCTAGCACCGCAGATTTCTTCTAAGCTGGCAATCTCTTGTTTTCTCTCAGCTTTCTGCATGTGACCTTCCCACTCCCGACTGGACCAAACCTTGCGGAAAAGACAGAAATAGAAATAGCGAATCTGATGCTCCGGACCTCGCCAACGACCATTTTGAATAGATAAATCAAATTCTGACAAAATCTGATTTAAACTAGCCAAATGGCGACCAAGCGTGGCCTCGCTAATCATCAATTCTTGAGTCAACTGATGAGCTAGAAACTGTTGGTGATAGAGAAGGTAAACCAAAATTTGGTATTTAATGGCATTGTCTAAAAACAAGCTCCGAATCTCTCTCCCCTTGGTAGCTGCACCAATCGACAGACGCAGATTTTCATCTTCCAAGTGGATGGTCAGCTCTAAACCTCTTTCCAAGGCATTTTCGTTAATCAGAGAAATGTACTTGGTTAAGGTCGCCTTTGAAAAACCTGTTTCTTCCATAGCTTTCTTGACTGTTGTCTGCGAATCTTGTAATAGAAAGGAAAGGACTAAAAATTGACCAGATTCAGCTTTTTCCATCAAATCACCTAAATACATTTGTTACCCCTTTCATTTTCTCCTACAAGCATAGCATAAATCTTTCAAATGCTGAAATAATCTGTTTCTCATTTTATTTTAAGGCCGATTTTCTCGTCACTATTCCTCAGAAACAGCAAACACACGGCTCCCCCTTTGAGCATTTTTATGCTAAAATAGTAGCTATGGATAAAATTATTAAAACAATATCAGAAAGCGGAGCCTTTCGTGCTTTTGTCCTTGATAGCACGGAAACCGTCCGCACTGCTCAAGAAAAACATCAAACTCAAGCCAGTTCAACTGTTGCACTTGGCCGTACCCTTATCGCCAGCCAAATTCTCGCAGCCAATGAAAAAGGAAATACCAAGCTAACGGTTAAAGTTCTTGGAACGAGCTCTCTCGGTGCCATCATCACGGTCGCAGATACTAAGGGCAATGTCAAAGGCTACGTTCAAAATCCAGGTGTTGACATCAAAAAAACTGCAACTGGTGAAGTCCTTGTCGGACCTTTTGTCGGAAATGGTCAATTTCTCGTTATCACAGACTATGGCACTGGAAATCCTTACAACTCCATGACTCCTCTCATCTCTGGGGAAATCGGTGAAGACTTGGCATACTACCTGACTGAAAGCCAACAAACCCCTTCAGCAGTCGGCCTCAATGTTCTTTTGGATAAAGACGACAAGGTCGAAGTTGCCGGTGGTTTTCTTCTCCAAGTCTTGCCAGGAGCCAAGGAAGAAGAGATTGCTCGCTTTGAAAAACGCATCCAAGAAATGCCAGCTATCTCGACACTTCTTGAAAGCGACGACCATATCGAATCTCTCCTCAAAGCTATTTATGGTGACGAATCATACAAACGCCTATCTGAAGAAGAAATCCGTTTCCAATGTGACTGCAGCAAAGATCGCTTTTTAAACGCTCTTGCCAGCCTTCCAAACTCAGACCTTGAGGAAATGAAAGCGGAAGATCACGGGGCAGAAATCACTTGTCAATTCTGCCAAACAACTTATAACTTTGACGAAAACGACCTGGAGGAACTCATTCATGACAAATCTTAATACACCTTTTATGATTGGCAATGTTGAGATTCCCAATCGTACTGTTTTAGCACCCATGGCTGGAGTCACTAACTCAGCCTTTCGCACCATCGCAAAAGAGCTCGGAGCTGGACTCGTTGTCATGGAAATGGTCTCTGACAAGGGCATCCAATACAACAATGAAAAAACCCTTCACATGCTTCATATTGACGAAGGAGAAAATCCCGTGTCAATCCAACTTTTTGGTAGTGATGAAGACAGCCTCGCACGCGCAGCAGAATTCATCCAAGAAAACACCAAGACCGATATCGTCGATATCAACATGGGCTGCCCTGTTAACAAAATCGTGAAAAACGAAGCTGGCGCTATGTGGCTCAAGGACCCAGACAAGATCTACTCTATTATCAATAAGGTCCAATCTGTCCTTGATATCCCCCTCACTGTCAAAATGCGTACAGGCTGGGCTGACCCATCTCTGGCTGTAGAAAATGCCCTTGCTGCTGAAGCAGCAGGTGTTTCTGCCCTTGCCATGCACGGCCGTACCCGCGAACAAATGTACACAGGTCACGCAGACCTCGAGACCCTTCACAAGGTTGCTCAAGCTCTGACCAAGATTCCATTTATCGCCAATGGTGACATCCGTACGGTACAAGAAGCCAAACAGCGTATCGAAGAAGTCGGGGCTGACGCTGTCATGATTGGTCGCGCAGCCATGGGAAATCCCTACCTCTTCAATCAAATCAATCACTATTTTGAAACGGGAGAAATTCTCCCTGATTTGACTTTCGAGGACAAGATGAAAATCGCCTACGAACATTTGAAACGCTTGATTAACCTCAAAGGGGAAAACGTAGCCGTTCGTGAATTCCGTGGTCTCGCTCCTCACTATCTTCGGGGAACATCTGGTGCAGCCAAACTTCGCGGCGCCATTTCACAGGCCAGCACATTGGCAGAGATTGAAGAACTCTTGCAATTAGATAAAGTATAATACACAAAAAACCGTAACTCGCTTGGAGTTTACGGTTTTTTAGTTCCTAGGAAAACCTAGATACTATTATTGAATCAAGGCAACGCTCGAAACTTTACCATCCGCACCTGTTGTAATTTGGATGATTTTTCCTCCACCGATTTTGGCATTATACTTGCCATCATCAAGAGTGTAAGAGTAGCCTCTAATAGAGTAGTTTTCTTTCTTTCCATCTGCAGTTTCTACTGTAAATTGGCCCCCTGATGAAACCGTAATAGTTTCGCCATTCGCTCCCTTCCAGTTGCCTGCAGCTGCTGAGAAATCACCATCGACCATGGTTAAAACACCCTTGTAGCGTTTGTTGTGTTCTGCTTGCTTGTCTTGAAGTTTGCGGTCAGTTGTTGGATCATAGCTTGACTGGTTAGACTGGGCTTGAGAGCCTTGCTGAGTTGACGGAGCCTGAGAAGGGGCTGGTTGACTAGGAGTTGCTTGTTCTTGTCTTGATTCAGGGGCTGGTTTCGCTTGTGACTGATCTGCTGTTGTAGAAGATTGATCAGAAGATGCTTGAGCTTTTTCAGATGAAGCTGAGCTTGAAGATTTTTGAGTCTTGCTTTCTTTGTTAGAAGAAGCTGCTTTAGAACTTGATGATTGGCTTGTCTTTGCAGAGCTGCTGGTTTGAGTGGTTTCGTTTTTATTTCCACAAGCTCCCAGTAGCAAGGTAGAAGCCAATACAGTTGCTGCCATCAATTTGATATAGGTTTTCTTTTTCATTTTTCGCTCCTTTGTAATATTTTTGAAACACCAAGAAATCTTTTTGTAATATAATTGTAACATTAGGCTTTAGATCTGTCAACTATTTAGAGAAACTAGTTTAAAAATTTCAGCAAATTGAATTAAAATTGTTCCCTCCACCATTTCTATTCGTAATCAAAACGAAAAAATAGAAAATTTCTTAGATTAGAGTCATTTTTTTTACATCACTCTTGTGTAATCGCTTGCATGATTTTGGATAAAGGCCTACAGTACTATTGAAATAGGATAAAAACATCTAATAATAGCAAATAAAGAGGCCGGGACAAAGTTCCCGACCTCACTTTTTATTTCAATTGATAGGTTTTTCTTGGTTTCTTTTTGGGTACTCGTTTGAGTCCAACTTCTTCTACATATTCGCCGTATTTTACGAGAAAGTTATTGCTGACGATGGGGCGACCGGGGTTGATGAGATTGACCAGTTCAGTTCCCTCGTAGACAGTGAACTCTTCCTCTAGCAGATAGAGGAAGGTTGGATTCCAGTCGAGACGGCCTTGGATTCGTTTGATGGATTCTTGGATAATGGCATAATGGTCAAAGGCAAAGGCTCTCTCGTCCAGCTCGACTCCCTCAAGGTAGCATTTGCCTGTCTGGAAATCGACATCTACAAAAACCACATCCTTGGCATCGTCACCTGCCTGAACCAGTTCTAATGCACGACTAGGTAGGTACACTAAGTGGGCAATGGTCACTGTCCAGCCCCGTGGATCACGACCGGGGGTCGATACGGTCATCAATTGCTCGATTTTTTCCAAAGGTAGATCGAGATCGACTTCTTCTCTCACCTCGCGTTGACAGGCATGTGCAGCATCTTCTCCCTTGTCCATAAAGCCTCCAACTAAGGCCAAACAGTTTTGATAAGGGTGGGCCTTGCGACGAATTAATAAGAGTTTGATCTTTCCTTCAACAAAGCAGTAGGCTACCATATCCACCGTCACACTTGGTTTTTCGTATTGAGGGAGTTCCTGCTTGTAGTACCAATCCAAAAACTCCTCCTGACTGGCATGGATTTCATAATATTCTTTTTCCGTCATCCCTTCTGGAATCTTTATGTCTGCCATCTTATGCCTCCTTTCGAACTGCCTTAGTCCATTGGTACCAACCCACTAGACTGTTGAGTGTGTAAACCCAGTACATCCCTTGAATGTGGATATTTTCACCCCACCAGAGATAGATACTAAAGAGATTGGTTGCAATCCAGAAAATCCATTGCTCACGGTAGAGACGTGTCATCAAGAGCTGACCAACACCATTGGTCGCATCGGTTACACTATCACGGAAAGGTCGAGCACTATTGATACTTTGATAAGCCAAGCCCATACCAATCCAGATAATAGCAGTCAAGGCCAAGTACTTGAGCCAGTCAAGAACAGATAATTTCTTAGCTTCAAAGTGGGATTCTTCTGGTTTTTCCTGTTCATTGATACGATTGGACAGCCAAGCATAAAGACCAATCGGCTGCATGACAAAGAAGTAAACAGTCGTCAAGACTTCTCCATAAAAAGTCGCATTCATGGCCAAGATCAAGTAGATTGCCGAGTTAATGGCCCCAAAGAGATAATTGCTTGCACGCCCTTCTGCTACTAGGATAACACAGACAATCCCAGTCCAGGATGCAAATAAGCTCAGCCAATCATGACTTTGCGTATTTTGCGTGAATTCCAAGATCAAGGGAACACTTGACAGGGCAATGAGATACAACCACTGGAAAAGGCTACGGCCGACAAAGAGATCTTTCCATAGCAAGCGCATGATCCCTGCAAAACCGATCTTACGGGCTTCGGCATGGACATTTTTAAAGTTTTCGATAAATTGTGTGATTTTTTCAGTTAGTTTTTTCATATTTTTCTCCTAATCTGCTTGGTAAATGGCATCAATAGCCACTTTTGCTGCTTCATAATTGCCTAGATAATCCTCCGCTAGATAAACTAGTGGAATGTTGGTTAAATATATCTCTCTCATCTGATCCAAATGCTGGGAAAAACTGTAGCGAATGTGGTCTTCTGCCATGGTCATATCTCTAAACCCGTCATTAACATAGGAACCCACAGGCTGCACAAAGAGAATCAAATCCCATTTTTCCTTGGCCAAGATAGAGGCAAAGAGATTGTCAAAGGTTTCTCCTGATAAGTCCCCTTGGTCCTCAGTCTCCATGTAATAGTCATAGTAACCCTTGGTTACCAAGGAGTTGGTATCGGCTATCACTAGACCTCGATTGGCATTGCTGTCGATTAGTTTTGAGGTCTGGTCATACTGTCCCAACAGGAGATAGTAGTAATCCTTTGGAGTCAATTCATCATCGCGGACGTTATTTTTAATCTGATACTCACGCGCGTATTCCAGACTGACGGGCGCATCGTAATACCTAGCCAAATCCTTTGCTAAAGTAGTCTTCCCATTGCTGGCACTTCCCATAATCAACACTTTCTTTGTAAACTGACGACGGAAGGGTTGAGCGATGTATTTCCAATATTTGCTTGGATTTTCTCGAATCATAGTCGCCGTGATACCAAACTTTCTTTCTTGCAGAACGGTCTCAAATCCACGTTTAGCTAGCTCTTGCTGGTATTCTTCTTCTCCCACAAAAAAAGTCAGTTCTTGCTGGGTTTCATCATAGGAAATCTCCGCTAACATCTGGTCCAACCACTCCTGCCAGCCCATAGGATAACGGGGAAGATTGGTCTCATCCAGCTTGCAGACAGAGGTCAACTCGTCATCACGAAAAGCCTCTCGGATATAGCGAAATCGTTTTTGCAATGTCAACCCAACCTGCTCACCACGGTCTCCCTCATAGCCTGACACGACTACCCAGACCTGCTCACACTGACGCTTCGCTCGCTGAATCAGATCGATATGCCCTTGATGAAGCGGAGCAAATGTTCCAAACACCACTGCAGTTTTCTTTTTCATAAACGTTTTACCTTTTTATAATTTTTGATATTTTTATTTTCTATGTTTTTATTATATACTATATTTTTGTTTTGTCAATAGTTTTTTTATCATTTTTTATAAAAAAGTAGCAAAAAAGAATCAGGATTGCTCCTGACTCTCCATTTTTAAGCAATATCAAATTTTAATTGACCAGCTTTGACACCGATCTTGAGGGTTCTTCCTGCTACCAGTTCTCCCTTAAGGAGGAGTTCTGCCAACTTGTCTTCCACTTCTGTTTGCAGGGTTCTACGAAGTGGACGAGCTCCCATTTCTGGATTGTAACCTTTGCTTGCCAGTAACTTCAACGCTGAAGCTTGCAGTTTCAAGTCGATACCCTTCTCTGCCAGGCTAGCAATTAATGGTTTAACCATGATCTTAACGATTTCCTGCATGTGTTCGCTATCCAAGCTATGGAAGACCACCTTTTCATCAATACGGTTGATAAACTCTGGTCGATAAGCTTTTTTCAACTCTTCAAAGATTCGTTTTTCCATATTTTCCTGGTCAAAACGAATATCCTTGGCCCCAAAGCCGACCGTCTTGTCATCACGAAGAGCCGTCGCACCAAGGTTTGACGTCATGATGATAATAGTATTTGAAAAATCAACCTTGCGCCCCTTGCTATCTGTCAAGACACCGTCGTCCAGAACCTGCAAGAGGACATTAAAGATGTCTGGGTGAGCCTTCTCTACCTCATCAAAGAGGAGAACGGAGTATGGTTTGTTGCGAACCTTCTCAGTCAACTCCCCACCTTCTTCGTAGCCCACATAGCCTGGAGGAGCTCCATTGAGACGGCTGGCCGCAAATTTCTCCATATACTCACTCATATCAAAGCGGATAAGGGCTGATTCGTCATCAAAGAGGACTTCTGCCAGAGCCTTGGCCAATTCGGTCTTACCGACACCCGTTGGCCCTAGGAACATAAAGGAACCAATTGGACGCTTGTGACTGCGAATACCTGACTGATTGCGGCGAATCGCACGACTAATACTTGAAACAGCTTGATCTTGTCCGATGACACGTTTGTGCAACTCCGCTTCCAAGTTCAGATATTTCTTAGCATCTGTTTGCGTCAGTTTTTGAACTGGAATCCCTGACAAGCGACTCAAGGTGGTCAAAATATCAGATTCTGTCACCAAGTCTTTATAGACAGGGACTTCCTGCTCTTTTGCGATTAACTGGGCAGCTTGTTTCCACTTGCCATCCATCAAGGCCTTGTCAGCTGGACTCAAGTCGGATTCGTCTGCTTTCACTTGCTTGGATTTGTTTTGCACTGTTGCTGCTGCTTCATCTAAAAGGTCGATAGCAGAGTCTGGTAAGTGACGACTGGTCAAGTAACGATGCGCCATCTTGACAGCTGTTTCAACGGCTTCATCTGTGATTTGCACACGGTGGTGTTTCTCATAGGTCGCTTTCAAACCTTGCAAAATAGTCATACTGTCAGCTAGACTTGGCTCTTCAATCGTCACTTTTGCAAAACGACGAGAAAGAGCTGCGTCTTTTTCGATGTGTTTTTGGTATTCTTCCTGAGTGGTTGCACCAACCGTTCTCAGAGTTCCGCGAGCTAAGGCTGGTTTCAAGATATTGGCAGCATCCAGAGTCGAATCAATACCGCTTCCAGAACCCATAATGGTGTGAAGTTCATCAATAAAGAGGATCACTTTGCCATCTTCCTCGATATCCTTGATGATATTGTTCATGCGCTCTTCAAAGTCACCACGAAAACGTGTCCCCGCAACAACATTCATCAAATCAAGCTCCAAAACGCGCATCTTAGCCATTTCCGCAGGTACATCCCCACTGGCAATACGCTGAGCAAGTCCAAGTGCCAGAGCTGTTTTCCCAACACCAGCATCACCAACCAAGACAGGATTGTTCTTGGTTTTACGGCTCAAGATTTGAATCATACGTGAGATTTCCTTGTCTCGACCGATAACTGGCTCTAACTTGCCAGAGCGCGCTTGCTCCGTTAGGTCATGCGTGTAATCCTCTAAACCGCCACTTTGAGCTTGAGGCATACCCATCATATTTGCCATGGAATTTTGTTTGTCAGTTACTGTGCGATGACGTTGACGCAAAGCCTTAAGGTCTTCACGACTCCATCCTGCACGCTCTTCTAGATTGCGACGAAGAGCAGCAATTCTGACCTGATCTTTCTGGTCTTCATAAGAAAAGCCTGCTCTCTCCAAGATGCGAGTTGCCAAGGCATTGCCATCATGCAAAATCGCATAGAGGACATGCTCTGTCCCTAGCACCTTAGCATGGACCACTGAGGCCACATACTCTGCTTCTGCAAAGAGAACCTCCAAACGATGGGAAAAAGGCAATACTGTAAAGGTTTCGTCTTGGCTATAATCCGTTTCAGTCAGTTCCAACGCAACCTCTTCTAAACGGTCCATTTCATAAGGATAATCATTTAGAGTCGCCCCTGCTACACTGTAACTGTGATTGGACATGGCAATCAATAAATGCCAAGACTCTAGATATCGAGCTCCAAAATGGCCCGCAACCATGTAGGCACTCTCGATACATTCATTCAATGCTTTTGAATAGTTCATCTTACTTCTCTTTTCTATCTACCTCTTGTAATAGCTGTCGGAGCATATTGGCACGGACAACTGAGGATTCTTCCCCTAGGACACGATCCGTTGCCACAGATACCAGTAAGGTCATCTCCTGCTTGGTCATCAAGTCCTGCTCCACCAAAAGCTGGAGAATATCCTCATAAATCTCCTGACTAACTTGCTCACCAATCGAGTAAAGCAAATCGCGGAGCATCTCATGATGATTGGAAAACTCAATCCGGCCTATGCGAATGTAGCCTCCGCCACCCCGCTTGCTCTCAACCAAGTAACCTCTGCTTTCAGTAAAACGTGTCTTGATGACATAGTTGATCTGACTCGGCACAACCTGAAAGGTATCTGCCAACTGGCTCCGCTGCAATTCCACGATACCAGACTGGTCTAAAATCGCCTTGATATAGGCTTCGATATGATCTGATGTATTTTTAAATCTCATAGTAAATCAAACTCCTTCTTTGAACCTTGACTATCTTTGACTATACTATCATTTAACACTCTATAAGTCAAATTTTTAAGGCTCAACCATTGGAAATACTGACTTTTTTAAAAAACACTTTGGCATTAATTCGCCTTAGTTTTTCTTGAAAGTTCCTAAAAAAGTCCACAAAAAAGAGCCCTAAAAAGGGCGTAATATTGACGAGTTCAGCAGGCAAGGAACTATAATTCGTTAAGCTGTTCCTGTTTTAATTCTGCTATAGCGTCTTTTAGTTCTTTTTCCCAACTGCTACAAGTTGACTTACTGATACTTAGTTCTTTAGCTATATAGTCAAATGATTTCCCAGACGCTCTTAGTTTAATAAATTCTGTTTTAGTTTCTTGACTTTTCATTCGTCGCCTTTGTTTTTTTCGTTATACTTGCCTAACATTTCAAAACCTTTATCAAAAGCGAAAAAACCTAAACCTAAAGAAAACGGCGCTCCGACTATTTCTATAACTTTTGCCCACCTTGTCCCAAAATCTTCTGAAAAATAAGCAAGTGCCCCAACGGCTACAACTGCTAAAATTAAAAAATACGCTCCCAAATCTGCATTTTCTGTTACTTTGGCTTTTTCTGTTCTACTTTTTTTACTCATAATAATCGCCTTTCATTTTTAGCCTTTCTACTTCCGCTAGTACGGTCAAACGTGCTTTTTTCTATATCTCCATTTCCCTAGTAAAGGAAACCTATTCCACCAACAATTCTAATTTTCTCTTAACTTTTAAAATTGTCTCCCAACTCATTCTGTTTTTCTTTTAGTATTTTCTGTTCCTATTTAATTTCTTTTCGATATTTATCTACAGATTTTTCAAAAATTAAATAACCTATAAATAATAATGTCGGAGTTAAAACTGTTCCCACTACGTTTTCAAATCTTTTTTCATCTAATCCTAATAACTTTGCAATATCAGGACTAAAGTAAATTATAAATCCTGATACTATAGCAATTGCAATAAATGCAAAGGAGACAACTGATGTTCCATTTTCTCTCCGTAATTTCTTCAGTCTGCTTAACATGTCGTACACTATTTCTATTGCTTTACAAAAAGGGCGCTGGTAAAGAATAATCTTCACCAACTCCCTATTTTTCTACTTATCTAAGCCCAATTCTGCTAAGATTTGACGTTTGTAGGCAATTTTTTGAACTTCCTTGTCCACACCTTCAGACCAATCTAGTTTAATTTCTGAAACAATTTGCCCAGGGCGATTTTTCAAGATATAGATGCGGTCACTGAGATTGAGTGCCTCCTCGATACTATGCGTGATAATTAAAGTTGTCAACTCCAGCTGTTTGTGAATCTCCAGATACCAAGCATGAAGTTCCATCTTGGTCATTTCATCCAAGGCACTGAAAGCCTCGTCCAAGAGAAAGAGTTTATGCCCGAAAAGGTAGGTACGGAGTAAGGCCACACGTTGCCGCATCCCTCCGCTGAGTTCATGAGGATACTTGTCCCTTACGGCTGTCAACTGGAAGGTCGCAAGAATTTCATCCGCTCGGGCAATGGCTTCTGCCTTATTCACCTTTTGAATCAAGAGAGGCAGGATAATATTGCCAAGGACTGTCTTGTGCTCCAAGAGGAGATCCTTTTGCAACATATAACTCACGCGCCCCTTAGGATTTTCCTCGCTGTCAAGGACAATTCGCCCCGACTGGACTTCTAAAATCCCAGCTATTAGGTTAAAGAGAGTGGTCTTTCCAACACCACTTGGACCTAGGATAGAAACCACTTCACCCGAAGTCACCTGCAGGTTAATATCCTCTAAAATCTTTTCATCGCCATAGGCATAACTTACATGTTCAAGTCTAATTTCTGTCATTATTTTACAAATTCGTTAGTGAAGCCTTTGTCTGTCAAGTCTTCTTTAAGGATACCATTTTCTTTATCCCATTTGTAGAAGGCGTTCCAGCGAGCTGCATCAAATTGACCCCATTTTTCCTTGTCGCTTGCATATTCTTTTGACAAGTATTTTTGAGATTCGATGACAAAGTCACGTTTTTCTTTGAGCTCAGGTGCATTCTTGATGAGAATATCGGCTGCTTCCTCTGGATGCTCCATAGCATATTGATAGCCTTTTTTGATGGCTTGGATGATTTTACGAGCTTCTTCTTTATTGTCTTTCAAATAGTCGTTGTTTGCGATGATAACGGGTGAGTAGTAGTCAAACTCCTTAACATAGTCTTTTAAGTACATGAAGTTAGCATCTACGCCTTGAGATTTGGCAAGGATACCATCCCAACCGTAGTAGATCCAAGCAGTGTCAAAGACGCCATTGGCAATCGGTGTGATGGAGTTTGAGTCGTTGTTTGGTACTTTTTCAACCTTTTCAAAATCTCCACCTTGTGATTCTACCAATGTTTTCAACATAGCAAGCTCAGTGGGGTCATTCCAAGTACCGTATTTCTTCCCAACCAAGTCTTTTGGACTGGTGACATTGTCAGATTTACGTGAGATGATCCCTGATGTATTGTGCTCTACGATAGCGGCAACGGCAGTGATTCCTGCCCCTTTTTCCAATTTCTTAGCCATGTAGTCTTGGAAATACACTGCAAATGGTGCCTTACCATTGATAACCAAGTCAGAAGAGCTTTCTTCTGGTGGCAATTTCAAATCAACATCCACTCCAGCTTCTTTGAAATAGCCTTTTTCCTTGGCTACATAAAGCCCTGTGTGGTTGGTATTTGGCGTCCAGTCTAGAATAAAGTCAATCTTCTTGAGTTCTGCTTCTTTGTTATCCTTAGAAGCAGTCCCTTGACCACAAGCCACAAGCACAACAGCTATAAAAGCCGTTACAATCGTTAAAAACACTTTCCATGTTTTTTTCATTTTGATTTCCTCTTTTCTTTTTCTAAAACATCCTTATCTTAGGGACGTTTCCATTTAATCACATATTTTTCGCTAATATCGACCAATTTCATACCCAAAAGGCTGATAATCGACACCAGAATAATAATGGCAAACATGGTATCATACTGAAACAGTTTCTTGGACTGAATCATGTAAACACCTAGTCCTTCAAAGCCTCCCAACCACTCAGATACCACTGTTGTGATAAAGGCGTAGGAGACACTGACCCTCAGACCTGCATAAAAGTAGGGCAGGCTGACCGGAATTTTAAAATGCCATAGAATTTGCCAAGGGTTTGCACGCATCAGACTAAACAAGGTCAGCATATCCTTGTCACAATGCCTAAAACCATCTAAAATACTGACGATGATCGGGAAGGTTGTCGTCAGGATAATCAAGACAATCTTGGGCAAAATCCCATAACCTAGCCACAAGACCAAGATAGGGGCTATGGCAATGGTCGGGATAGTCTGGACAACCACCATCATAGGGTAAATCAAATCATTGAGCCAAGTCAGACTGTCCATAAGCACCGCCATGAGACAGGCAATCAAGACTCCCAGAACCAACCCCAGTAAAGCCACTCTCAAGGTCGCCCAGCTATGGTGCCAGAGAAATTCTCTGTCACGAACAAAGGCCTGGAGAATTTCAAAGGGAGTTGGTAGGATAAACTTGGGTAAAAGTTTGAATATTCCCGCTAACTGCCAGACCGACAAGACTCCTATAAAGCCCAAAAGACTAATGTGTCGTCTCATCATACTTTTCAAGTTTCTCATCGATGCTTAAAATCTCTCCTACATTTATTTTGACATTGGCAAAGACATTATCTGCCTCCTGCCCTGCCACTTCTAGCGCTTCTTTGAGAATGCGCATAAGCTCATCAAACTCCCCTTCCAAGACCGTTTCAAAGGGTGTCACCACCATGGTCACGGACTGAGCTTGTAGATAAGCAATAACCTGATCGATAATAGCAATCCGGTCAATCCCCTGTGATAAGGGCAAGACTTGCAAGGCAATGCTTGCTTTCATAAAAACCTCCTCTTCTAGGCTTCCTTTTGACAAAAAGAAAACCCCTTCCTTATACGGAAAAGGTGCAGAATTCGGCTAAGTATCCTTCCCTACGCTGGCATTACCCAGATCAGGTGCGGTCGAAGTTTAACACTTCCTCTCAGACTGTACACAGACTCCCGTATCTTATATGGACATATGATAACGCAAAAAAAAGGATAAGTCAAGGAAACTGCTTACAGAAAATCATGAAAAAGAGTTTGAAGGCAAGTACTTCAAACTCTATCATATCTTTCTTATTTAGCCTCGTACCAAGTTGCTCCTTCATTCTCATCAGCGATGAGGGGAACACTGAGCTGGATGGCTTCTTCCATGGTTTGTTTCACCAGTACTTTGACGGCTGCCAGTTCTGATTTCGGAACTTCAAGGACAATTTCATCATGCACTTGCAACAGCATCTTGGTCTGATAGCCACCTTCAACTAGAGCTTTGTCTAGCTGGATCATAGCAATCTTGAGGATATCTGCTGCTGAACCCTGAATAGGAGAGTTGATGGCTGTCCGCTCCGCAAAACCACGAATGTTGAAGTTGCGCGAATTGATATCTGGCAACTCACGACGACGCTTGAAGAGGGTCTCTACATAGCCCTTATCACGCGCCTCACGCACCACCTCATCCATGTAGTTTTTAATACCTGGGAAGCGTTCAAAGTAAGTGTCAATGTAGGCTTTTGCTTCCTTACGGCTGATGCCTAGATTATTAGACAAACCAAAGTCTGAAATCCCGTAAACCACTCCGAAGTTAACCGCCTTGGCATTCCGACGGTCGTTTGGAGTCACATCCTCGGGACGCTCAATGCCAAAGACACGCATAGCTGTCGAAGTATGAATATCTGCCCCCTCTTGGAAGGCCTTGATCAAGTGCTCATCCTTAGAAATATGAGCCAAAACTCGCAATTCAATCTGTGAATAGTCGGAGCTGAGAAGCACACTATCCTCCCACTCAGGTACAAAAGCCTTCCGAATGAGACGGCCTTGCTCCAAACGCACAGGAATATTTTGCAAATTTGGATCCACACTAGACAGACGCCCAGTCTGGGTCAAATCCTGCACATAGCGAGTATGAATCTTACCATCAGCCAAAATCCAGTCCTGCAAGCCAATCACATAGGTAGATTGAATCTTTGCAATCTGACGGTAGTCGAGGATTTTCTTAACAATCGGAGCAATAGGAGCCAGCCGCTCTAGCACATCCACCGCTGTCGAGTAACCTGTCTTGGTTTTCTTGGTATATTCTAGAGGAAGACCCAGTTTTTCAAAGAGAAGCACGCCCAACTGCTTAGGGGAATTGATATTAAACTCCTCACCAGCTAGCTCATAAATCTCTTGGGTAAGTTGCTCAATGACGATCTCATTTTCAGCCTGCATCTCAAGTAGGGTTTCTTTTTTGACCTTGATCCCAGCAATTTCCATCTTAGCAAGGACAAAAGCCAGAGGTTGCTCCATGTCATAGAGGAGATCTAACTGTCCATGTTCACTGAGTTTTTCAAGCAAAACAGGCTCTGTCTCAACCAATACTGCAACCTTGCGAGCCAAGTGCTCCAAGAATTTCTCTCTCTCAGGGATAGCTTTCTTGACCCCCTTACCATAGAAAGTCTCATCATCGACCAAGTATGTTTGACCGTAGAGACTAGCAATTGTTGAGATTTCATTATTCTCAACAGTAGAGAGGAGGTATTTGGCCAAGCGACTATCAAAAGCAGGAGCCTGCAGATTCAAACCAAAACGATTTAAAAGAACCTTAGCTTTCTTAAAGTCATACACTTTCAGAGGTGTTTTTTCTAAAAATTCCTTGAGAATCGGCTCCTGCAAGAGCTCAAGTTTATCTGTAGCGTAAAGTTTATCCCCACAAGACCAGGCAAAACCAACCAAGTCATCTGTATGGTAATTCTCCCCAAAGAGCTCAAAGTGGAAGATGGAGTCTGCGCTCAGCATGTCTTGACTGACGTGATCAACGATAGTGAAATCCAAACTTTCAGGCGCATCCGTTGACGAAACATTCAAAGCTTGCTTGAGCTGTTTGAAGCCCATCTCATCGTAGAATTTCCCGAGATTTTCCACATCGGGTCCATTATAGACCAGATCGTCTAGTCCAATCTCAATTGGTGCCTGAGTTTCAATGGTCGCCAGTGTTTTCGATAAAAAGGCCTGTTCCTTGTCTTTGATGAGATTTTCCTTCATCTTAGAAGCCTTCATCCCATCGATATTTTCATAAATACCCTCTAGCGAACCATGCTCCAGCAAGAGCTTGATACCCGTCTTTTCACCGATTTTCGTGACGCCAGGGATATTATCAGACTTATCCCCCATAAGAGCCTTAAGATCAATAAACTGAGCTGGTGTGAGGCCCATCTTTTCCATAAGGTAATCTGGTGTAAAGGCCTCAAACTCAGCCACACCTTTCTTGGAAATCTCGACCACCGTATGTTCATCCGTCAACTGGATCAAATCCTTATCTCCGCTAACGATTGTCACATCAAAAAAATCTTTCTCAGCCAATCGACCTAGGGTCCCGATGATATCATCCGCTTCATACTGGGCCAACTCATAGTGGCGAATCCCAAGATGATCTAGCAACTCACGAATGAAGGGAAATTGCTCACGAAACTCATCTGGAGTTTTAGCACGACCACCCTTGTAGTCTGCATACATCTCTGTTCGGAAAGTCGTCTTACCTGCATCAAAGGCTACCAAAACATGGCTGGGCTCAACCCGCTCTAAGACATGATTCAACATGAGTTGAAAGCCATAGATTGCATTGGTATGAAGGCCATTAGCATTTTTAAAACGATCCAACTGCTGATAGAGCGCAAAAAAAGCTCGAAAAGCAACAGAAGATCCATCAATTAATAATAATTTTTTCTTGTCCATACACCCATTATAAAGGAAAGAGGGGAAAAATACCATCGGAAAGAATAGGCAAATGGTAGTGAAGTTCTCTTTTTTATATTCTTTCTAGATTCTAGCTCCATTACTATCCACTCGATAGCCATCCACAGTAGTATTCACTGCTAAAGCCCCTGAAGCATTGACGTAGTAAGATTTTCCGCCTACCTGGAACCACTGACTAGACTTCATAGCCCCTGAACTTTCCAAATAGTACCATGTTCCATTTTCCTTGAGCCAACCTGTCTGCATCTCCCCTGATGCCTTTAGATAGTACCAATGCGAGCCATCCTTCACCCAACCTGTTGACATGGTTCCATTTTCTTTGAAGTGATACCAACTGCCATTTATTTTCTTCCAACCAGTTGCGAATTTCCCATTCTCACGGTAATTCCAAATACCATTTTGCTTCTTCCAACCATTCTCCACCGATTCTGTTTCCATATACTGGACGTATCTCCTCATTCCACTATAGGACAGGTAACTAAGCCACTTATAACCGTCTTTTTCTACGATTTGATCGTAGCTAACATTTTCACCAGGATAGTAGTAGTCGATAACTTGCGCTGTA
Source organism: Streptococcus oralis subsp. dentisani (assembly GCF_007475365.1). Lineage (NCBI taxonomy): Bacteria > Bacillati > Bacillota > Bacilli > Lactobacillales > Streptococcaceae > Streptococcus > Streptococcus oralis. Next base: position 1,407,816 of record NZ_CP034442.1, read on the forward strand.
CTTGACGGCTGGTTTCGAATGGCAGACTTTTGAGTAAACGTATGAGTCCCACTAGACGCCAACCCTGACCTGATAGGATTTCCAGTTCTACCACCATTCCCTACCAAGTCCTTAAAATGGATAAAACCTGTCATAGAGCTAGCTTTTACGCTTCGACGATTGTATTTCTCCCTAACTCCATAGTTATACTCTTCGATCTCAATCGTATCCCCTGATACATTTGATACCCAGGCCACATGGCCGTAGTAACCTTCTGTCGACCAAGCGATAGAGCCAATTTCAGGTTTGCTGTCAACACGGTAGCCTTCTCGCCTTGCACGATGTCCCCATTCATTCGCATTTCCATAAGCAGGCGGAATCTCGAAGCCATTTACACTACTCAAACGAAAGGCCGCAAAAGACGTACACTGGCGAGAATACATCCGCCACTGGTCGATTTCTACACTACCATTTTTATAGTGAAGCGGATAGTCATCGCCACGCGCTACACTGTCGGCCTGAACCGATTCACCTCCAAACAAAAAGGCACTCGTAACCAACAATGTAGCCAATCCTACACCCAACTGGGTATATCTACTCTTCTTAACTCCTGATTTTAAAAACGTCATTCATTCTCCTTAATAATATAAATTTCCGAGGTTCCCCTCGTTTATACTATTCGGGAAAAAAAGAAAAAAGTGAGCAAAGCCCACTTCATTTTAGGATTCTTGGTCTAGATAGCGAATCAAATTCTTCTCTGTCAAGATATCTGAGTAGGTGAAGGATTCAACATAGACATTGGCTTGTTTGTCTCCTTCAACATCCCCAAATTCAACGATAAATAGGGACGGATAAACCTCAATTAGCTTACCCAATCTATTTTTTTGGCGCTTACGGCCATTCTCCAAAGTCATTTCAACGACTTGTCCCTCATGCGCCTTGATTTCTTCTTTGATTTTTTTCATCTTGGCTACATCTGTAAATGCATCTGACATCTTATGCCTCCCTCTTTGAGATACTTGAAAATTTATTGTATTCTTTTTGGAAAATCAATTCCACCGTTCCGCGAGCTCCACTACGGTTTTTCTCGATGATAACCTCTACCTTGTTATTTGGAATTCCTTCCTCTTCTTCACCCGCACGATCATAGTAGTCGTCACGGTATAGAAAGGCTACGATATCTGCATCCTGCTCGATAGAACCCGATTCACGAATATCAGACAAGACTGGTCTCTTATCCTGACGCTGTTCCACTCCACGAGATAACTGACTAAGAGCAATGACTGGAACTTTCAATTCCTTAGCTAGAATTTTCAACTGACGAGAAATTTCAGAAACTTCTTGTTGGCGGTTTTCCCGACCAGTCCCTGTGATAAGCTGTAGGTAGTCGATCAAAATCAAGCCTAGATTGCCTGTTTCTTGAGCCAGTTTCCGTGAGCGCGAACGAATTTCCGTAATTCGAATCCCCGGTGTATCATCGATATAGATACTCGCATTGGCTAGGTTCCCTTGAGCAATGGTATACTTTTGCCATTCCTCATCGGTCAATTGACCCGTACGGATAGAATGAGACTCCACCAAGCCTTCGGCCGCTAGCATCCGGTCTACTAGACTTTCCGCACCCATTTCCAGTGAAAAGATGGCTACCGTCTTGTCCAACTTAGTCCCGATGTTCTGAGCAATATTCAAGGCAAAGGCTGTTTTACCGACCGCAGGACGAGCTGCGATAATAATCAGTTCCTCCTCATGGAGACCTGTCGTCATATGATCCAAATCACGGTAGCCCGTTGCAATACCAGTTATATCCGTTGTTTGTTGTGACCGAACTTCTAGGTTCCCAAAGTTGATATTTAAAATATCACGGATATTCTTGAAACCACTACGATTTGCGTTTTCACTTACATCAATGAGCCCCTTTTCAGCCTGCGCAATGATTTCATCTACAGGCTTAGAAGCTTCATAGGCTTGGTTGACAGAGTCTGTCAACTTGGAAATCAAGCGACGTAGCATAGCCTTTTCTGCAACGATTTTAGCATAATACTCCGCGTTAGCTGAAGTTGGTACAGAGTTGACAATTTCAACAAGATAGGACAAGCCACCAATGTTTTGGAGATCCCCTTGGCTATCCAAAATCGTCCGAACCGTCGTCGCATCGATCGCTTCTCCACGATCCGACAAGTCTACCATCGCTTGGAAAATCAACCGATGAGCATACTTAAAGAAGTCTCGAGAATCAATATATTCTCGGACAAAAACGAGTTTGCTCTCATCTATAAAAATAGCCCCCAGAACAGATTGTTCGGCCAAAATATCCTGAGGTTGAACTCGCAGTTCCTCTACTTCTGCCATCCGACTTTCCTTCCTTTTACAATCTTGTCAAGAAGTTGTAAACTTAACCTTCTTTTACACGAAGATTGATGACGCTTGTAACATCTTGGTAGATTTTTACTGGTACATCAATCAAACCTACTGCTCGAATTGGTGCTTTTACTTGAATGTGACGCTTGTCAATATTGATACCAAACTGCTTTTGCAATTCTTCTGCAATTTTCTTGTTGGTGATGGATCCAAAGGTACGACCATCTGGGCCAACCTTTTCAACAAACTCTACAACCGTTTCTTCTGCTTCAAGCTTGGCCTTGATGGCTTTTGCTTCAGCAATCATTTCAGCATGAGCCTTTTCTTCAGACTTCTGTTTTCCACGCAATTCACCGATTGCCTGAGCAGTTGCTTCCTTAGCCAAATTCTTTTTAATCAGGAAGTTTTGAGCATAGCCAGTTGGCACTTCCTTGATTTCGCCTTTTTTCCCTTTTCCTTTGACATCTGCTAAAAAGATTACTTTCATTCTTCTTTCTCCTTTTCCTTTAGTTCATCCAAGATAAGTTGAGTCAATTTTCCTCCAACTTCTGATAGACTCATATCCTTAATCTGCGCAGCAGCTAGGTTAAAGTGACCACCACCGCCCAGTTCTTCCATAATCCGTTGCACATTGATTTTACTGCGGCTTCGAGCCGAGATAGAGATGAATCCTTGTGTATTTTTTGCCAGAACGAAACTAGCCTCAATGCCGGACATAGCCAACATAGCATCAGCAGCCTTACTGATGACAATCGTGTCATAAGTCGTTGAGTCCTTAGCTTGGGCAATCAAGATATCTGAACCTAGCTTACGACCTTGTAAAATGAGTTCATTTACCTCACGGTACTCTTCAAAATCTGTCGCAGCAATCTCCTGAATAGCAATACTATCGCTTCCACGTGTTCTGAGGTAGCTAGCCACATCAAAAGTTCGACTCGTTACTCGAGATGTGAAATTCTTGGTATCCAGCATCATACCAGCCATCAAAACACTAGCCTGCATACGACTCAAACGATTCTTCTTAGAATTTTGGAACTGAATCAACTCTGTGACCAACTCACTCGCACTACTTGCTCCACTTTCGATATAGGTGATGACTGCATTCTCAGGGAAATCCTGATCACGTCTATGATGGTCAATGACAATGGTTTGCGTGAATAATTCATAAAAACCTTTGGACAAGGTCAAAGCCGTCTTGGAATGATCCACTAAAATCAACAAAGAGCGCTTGGTGACCAATCTCATCGCATCAGCCAGAGGCAAGAGCTTAGTGACACCCTCTTTTTCCAAGAAGTTGACGGCGCGCTCAATGTCTGGCGACATTTGTTCTGCATCGTAGACTGCATAACTGTCTTCTGTAATATTGCTCGCAAACAGCTGCATACCGACTGCAGACCCCAAGGCATCCATATCCAGATTCTTGTGCCCGACTACAAAGACTTGGTCTACACTTCTAATTTTATCTGAAATAGCTGTCATCATTGCTCTGGTACGTGTTCTTGTTCTCTTAACAGAGGCTGCGGAACCACCACCAAAGTAGACTGGGTTCTTGGTTTCATCATTTTCCTTGACAACTACTTGGTCCCCACCACGAACCTCAGCTAGGTTTAAGTTCCTTAGAGCAACTTTCCCTATCTCATCATGATTTCCATCACCATAAGAAAAGCCCATGCTCAAGGTCAATGGCAGCTGTCTCTGTTTTGCCTCCTCACGAAAGGCATCAATCACAGAGAATTTATCATTCATCAAGCCCTCAAGAACTGTGTAATCAGTAAATAAATAAAAGCGATCCATACCCACACGCCGAGAAAACATAGCATACTTACTAGCAAATTCTGAAACAAAATTTGCTACAAAGCTATTGATATGACTAATATCGGAGTCGGAGGTTGCATCTTCTAGATCATCGTAGTTGTCTACCGAGATAACCCCAATCACTGGTCGACTGGTTACCAATTCGACGGTTGCTTCGTACTCCCCAGAAACATCAAAGAAATACAAAACACCTGAGGCCTTATCCATATGAACAGCATATCGTGTTTCGCCCAAGGTAGCATAAGAACCAGGGTTCCCCACAGAAGCCTTGATAATGGTTTGAATCAAGTCAACATCAATTTCGCCTTCTTCAGTCGTCAAAATCAACTCAGCATAAGGATTAAACCATTCGACTTCGCCACTAGATAAGTCTAATTTCAGAACACCAACTGGCATTTGATCGAGCAGCGTGTTCAAGCTATCTTCCGCTTGATGGTTTACGTATTGGATTTGTTCAATTTCGCTCTTTTCATACCGTTTTTTTTGCCAGATGAATAAAAGCAGATAAAGAAGTACAAATAAAAACAAGGCACTGATTGTTACAACATTATTTTGTGAAAAAATAATCAGCATTGTTAAGGTTCCGAAAGTTGCAATCCCTAGTAGAACCGCAGAAATCGGGGTTAAATTATTTTTTTTCATTCTAAACCTCTTGCGCATTATTATATCACAAATGCCCTTAAAAAGCGACCTTTAAAAAGTGGTAAGCCTCCTTTTCCTTATTGATTTTTTTATGGTTTTAATGCAAAAAGGAGAATAAGCTCATTATCCTCCTGCACTAAGATTACTACCATCTAACGTTCAACGATGAGGGCTGTTCCCATCCCTCCCCCGATACAGAGAGTTGCTAAACCAGTTTTGGCATCACGCTTCATCATCTCATGTACCAGAGTCACTAAGATACGACAGCCTGAAGCTCCAATTGGGTGACCGAGAGCAATCGCACCACCATTGACATTGACAATATCTGTGTTAAAGCCAAGTATTTTCCCAACCGCACAAGCCTGAGCAGCAAAGGCTTCATTTGACTCAATCAAGTCAAGCTCATCAACTGTCAAATTGCCTTTTTCAAGAGCTTTGCGAGTCGCATAAATCGGTCCACATCCCATCATCTTAGGATCCAAACCTGCACTTGCATACGAACGAATGCGAGCAATCACTGGAAGTCCTAATTCTTCAGCTTTTTCAGCACTCATGACCAAGACAGCTGCTGCCCCGTCATTGATACCTGAAGCATTTCCCGCCGTAACAGAACCGTCTTTTTTGAAAACAGGACCTAGCTTAGACAAACTCTCCAAGCTGGCATCTTTTCTAGGAAATTCATCTGTATCAAAGACAATAGGATCACCTTTGCGTTGAGGAATGACCACTGGAACAATCTCTTTCTTAAAGCGTCCAGATTCTATAGCCGCCACTGCTCGTTTTTGTGATTCCAAAGCAAGAGCATCTTGTTCATCCCGGCTAATACCATATTCTTCAGCCACATTCTCAGCTGTGATCCCCATATGGTATTCGTTAAAAGCATCAGACAAACCGTCCTTAATCATGGTATCTACCACTTTTGAATCTCCCATACGGCCACCCCAACGGAAACTTGGCAAAACGTATGGAGCCTGACTCATGTTTTCTGCACCACCAGCCACGACAATATCTGCATCGCCACACTGAATCGCTTGAGCAGCCAACTGCACGGCCTTCAAACCGGAACCACAAACCTTGTTGATAGTAAAGGCTGGTGTAAATTCAGGGAGTCCTGCATGAACGCTCATTTGACGAGCTACGTTTTGACCTAAACCTGCGCCTAGGACATTCCCCATAATCACTTCGTCTACCTGCTCTGGTTTGACATTGGCTTTTTCCAAAGCGCTCTTAATGACCAAAGATCCCAAATCAACAGCAGAAACATTCTTCAAGCTCCCTCCAAAGGAACCAATAGGAGTTCGCACTGCTGAAACAATCACCACGTCTTTCATAACTACCTCCATTTATACCTTGTATAATGATGCAATACAAAAGTGGTTTACAATTGTGTAAACCACTTTTACATAGTTGTCAAGGTTTTATGATTCCTTAACTTCTAGCAAACCAACTTCACCATCTTCGCGGCGATACAAAACATTTGTTGTTTGATCTTCTACATCTACATAGATAAAGAAATCATGTCCCAACAAGTCCATTTGAAGAAGAGCTTCTTCCAAATCCATTGGTTTTAAATCAATTTGTTTTGAACGAACCACTTTTGGCTGCACAACATTTGCATCTTCAACTAGAGCATCTGTAAAGAGTTGGCTTGTTGCAACCTTATTTTTATTCTTGCGTTCGATTTTTGTTTTATTTTTTCGAATCTGGCGTTCAATTTTATCTGTTACAAGATCGATAGAACCATACATATCTTGAGAAATATCTTCTGCACGAAGGGTAATTGATCCAAGTGGAATTGTTACTTCAACTTTTGCTGTTTTTTCACGGTAAACTTTCAAGTTGACACGTGCATCCAACTCTTGTTCAGGTTGAAAATATTTTTCGATCTTTTCGAGTTTAGAAACTACATAATTGCGAATTGCTTCTGTTACTTCTAGGTTTTCACCACGGATACTATATTTAATCATATAAGTACCTTCTTTCTAAACATTTTTATTTTTCTAACTATATTATAACGCTTTCATTTTCATTTTGCAAATTTTTTCCTTATCTTACAAGAGAAAAAGTTTTGACTTCCAAAACACCTGCCTCTTCAAAAAGTCGCTTCACACGATTGATAGTCGCCCCTGTCGTATAAATGTCATCAATAACCAAAATCTTCTTAGGAAGAGGGGCTTCCGTTTTAATATAAAAGGGAATTTCCGTAGCTAATCGTTCTGAGCGATTCTTAGAAGAACTAGCCTTCTCTTCTCTTTTCCCTAGTAAGTCTTGAAAAGAAAATCCGGCTGCCTCAACCAAACCTTCAACCTGATTAAATCCCCTCTCAAGCAATCTTTCAGGACTTAGAGGAATTAGCACAAATTCATAGTCTCCATACTTTTTCAACTCATCTGCAAGTACAGGAGTAAAAACCTTTCTAAGCAGAAAATCCCCATCAAACTTATATCGACTAAAGAAGTCTTTCATAGCTTGATTATAGGTGAAGATTGCTTTATGATCAACTTGAATCCCATCTTCACACCAAAGTTTACAATCTTGACACGTTGTTGACAACCCTCTTTTCATGCAGTTTGGACAATGGTCTTCACCAATCTTCTCAAAAGTAGAATCACAAGCTGAGCAAAGATAGTTGTGCTCATTCTTAAACAGTAAGAGGTGACTAAATGTCAAGTCACTCTTTGTTGACTGGCCACATAATAAACAATTCATAATCCCGCCTCCTTATTCATCTGCTTGATTTCCTTGATTGCCTTTTTGATGGAAGTATTTAATCCATCATGAAAGAAGAGCAACTCACCAGTTGGTCTGTCCATACTACGCCCAACTCGCCCACCAATCTGAATCAAGCTAGACTTGGTAAAGAGACGATGATTAGCTTCTACTACGAAAACATCCACACAAGGGAAGGTAACTCCACGTTCCAAGATTGTCGTACTGATCAGTATTGTTAGCTTTCCATCTCGAAAAGCTTGCACCTGCTCTAATCGGTCTTCTGTCACAGAAGACACAAAGCCGATATTTTCTTTTGAAAACTGTTCCTGCAATATTTCTTTTAGTTTCTCGCCTTTTTTAATTTCTGATGCAAAGATTAACAATGGATAACCTGTTCTTCTCTGCTTCTCAATGGAGGTCTTTAATTTGGGTGACAACTGACTCTTATCTAAGTAACGATTAAAATCCGATAACCAAACTGGCTTTGGAATAATCAATGGATTTCCATGAAATCGTCTTGGCAAGCTCAATCGTTTTAATTCTCCTGTGCGAACCTTCTTATCTAACTCATCTGTAGAAGTCGCTGTAAGGAATATCCTTAACCCATCCTCCTTTACACCATTCTTTACAGCATAGTAAAGCATAGAATTGTCAACATAAGGAAAGGCATCTACCTCATCCACTATCAACAAATCAAAGGCATGATAAAATTTTAATAACTGATGCGTCGTTGCAACAACTAGTGGAGTTCGAAAATAGGGCTCTGATTCACCATGAAGTAGTGCTATCTCACAAGCAAAGTCATTCTGCAGTCGCTTATACAATTCCAAACATACATCGATTCGAGGACTGGCCAAACAAACTGCACCACCATCATCAATCACTTTGGCTACAACTTGATAAATCATCTCTGTCTTTCCAGCTCCTGTGACAGCATGAACTAAGGTAGGTTCTCTCCTTTCAACTGCTCGAATCAATCCCTCTGACACCTTCTCTTGAAAAGGAGTCAATTGGCCACGCCATTTGAGAACATCTTGTTTCGGAAAATCCTCCTGTGGAAAATAGTATAAAGCTTGATCACTCCTAACTCGCTTCATCAGCAAGCACTCCCTACAATAGTAAGCGTCAATAGGCAAATACCATTCTTCTAGAATCGTACTATTACAACGTTGACAGAAAAGTTTTCCCTTCTCTTTTCTCATTGCTGGCAGTTTCACGGCCATCTGACGTTCTTCTTTAGTTAATTCTTTCTCAGTAAACAAGCGACCGAGATAATTTGGATTTACTTTCATACTTCTTTATTCGTAAAAATCTAGCGCTTTAGGTGTTTTTTTAGTACAATATAGATCATGGAATTTAGAACAATTAAAGAGGACGGTCAGGTCCAAGAAGAAATCAAAAAATCCCGATTTATCTGTCATGTAAAGCGTGTCTATAGTGAAGAAGAGGCTCGTGATTTCATCACGACCATCAAAAAAGAACACTACAAAGCTACCCATAACTGCTCAGCTTTTATTGTAGGGGAACGAAGTGAAATCAAGCGTACGAGTGATGATGGTGAGCCTAGTGGTACTGCTGGAGTCCCTATGCTCGGTGTCTTAGAAAATCACAATCTTACCAATGTCTGCGTAGTGGTTACTCGCTACTTCGGGGGAATTAAGCTAGGTGCTGGTGGTTTAATTCGTGCTTATGCAGGTAGTGTGGCCTTGGCTGTCAAAGAGATTGGCATTATTGAAATCAAAGAGCAAGCTGGTATAGCCATTCAAATGTCTTACACTCAATACCAAGAGTACAGTAACTTCCTTAAAGAACATGATCTCATGGAGCTGGATACAAACTTTACAGATCAAGTTGATACGATGATTTATGTTGACAAGGAAGAGAAAGAAAATATCAAAGCTGCTCTTGTTGAGTTTTTTAATGGAAAGGTTACTTTAACAGATCAAGGTTTACGTGAAGTTGAGGTTCCTGTAAACTTAGTGTAAACAAAAATATAGATAGCACCTACTAAATTTATTCGCAGATTTACAGCTTAGACCTTTGATATAAAAAAATCCTATCGCTTTGATAGGATTTCTATATTTTACAAATAGCCTTGAGCGCGTTATACTAGTATCATCTTATACAAAGAGGTATATCTATGGCTATTTATAACAATATCACTGAACTAATCGGACAAACACCGATTGTTAAACTTAACAACATTGTTCCAGAGGGTGCTGCAGATGTTTATGTAAAACTTGAAGCTTTTAACCCTGGATCGTCAGTAAAAGACCGTATTGCCCTTAGCATGATTGAAAAAGCGGAACAAGATGGTATTCTAAAACCGGGTGCTACCATTGTTGAAGCAACGAGTGGAAACACTGGTATCGGTCTTTCATGGGTAGGTGCTGCTAAAGGATATAAAGTTGTTATCGTCATGCCTGAAACGATGAGCGTGGAACGACGTAAGATTATCCAAGCCTATGGTGCTGAACTCGTCCTTACTCCTGGTAGTGAAGGAATGAAAGGGGCTATTGCCAAAGCTCAGGAAATCGCCGCTGAACGTGACGGCTTCCTTCCACTCCAATTTAATAATCCAGCTAACCCAGAAGTACACGAAAGAACAACAGGAGCTGAAATACTGGCTGCTTTTGGTTCTGATGGACTAGATGCTTTTGTGGGTGGTGTTGGTACCGGTGGAACGATCTCAGGTGTTTCTCACGCTCTTAAAGCAGCAAATTCAAACATTCAAGTTTATGCAGTTGAAGCAGACGAGTCAGCTATCTTGTCTGGTGAAAAACCAGGACCTCACAAAATTCAAGGTATCTCAGCTGGATTTATTCCTGAAACACTTGATACAAAGGCCTATGATGGTATCGTCCGCGTGACGTCAGATGATGCTCTAGCGCTTGGCCGTGAAATTGGTGGAAAAGAAGGCTTCCTTGTTGGGATTTCTTCAGCTGCAGCGATTTACGGGGCAATTGAGGTTGCCAAGAAATTAGGTACAGGTAAGAAAGTCCTTGCTTTAGCACCAGATAACGGCGAACGTTATCTGTCTACAGCACTCTATGAATTTGAAGTGTAGTCTCCTAAATGCACTTAGCCCTTATTATAGGGCTTTTTCTTTGTTCAATTTAAAGAAAAATCTAAGTTCCCTACAGCAAAAGAAAAAGGAAGCAAATTGCTTCCTCTTTTATCATTAGTTATTCAAGGCTGCTGCCATTGTAGCTGCAACTTCAGCTTCGAAGTCATTTGCAGCTTTCTCGATACCTTCACCAACTTCAAAGCGAGCGAACTCAACTACTGAAGCGTTAACTGAATCAAGGTAAGCTTCAACTGTCTTGCTGTCATCCATGATGTAGACTTGTGCAAGAAGTGTGTAAGCTTGGTCAACTTTAGTGTTGTCAAGCATGAAGCGATCCATTTTACCTGGGATGATTTTGTCCCAGATTTTTTCTGGTTTGCCTTCTGCAGCCAACTCAGCTTTGATGTCAGCTTCAGCTTGAGCAATTACTTCTTCAGTCAATTGTGCTTTTGATCCATACTTCAAGTGTGGAAGAGCTGGTTTACCAACCATTGCACGGCTTTCGTTGTCTTGGTCGATTACGTGGTTCAATTGTGCCAACTCATCTTTAACGAATTGAGCGTCCAATTCTTTGTATGAAAGAACTGTTGGTTTCATCGCTGCGATGTGCATTGACAATTGTTTAGCAAGAGCTTCGTCTCCACCTTCGATAACTGAGATAACACCGATACGACCACCATTGTGTTGGTAAGCTCCAAAGTGTTGTGCATCTGTTTTTTCGATCAAAGCAAAACGACGGAATGAGATTTTTTCTCCGATAGTTGCTGTTGCAGATACATAAGCTGCTTCAAGAGTTTCACCTGAAGGCATTGTCAAAGCAAGTGCTTCTTCGTTGTTAGCTGGTTTTCCTTCAGCAATTACTTTAGCTGTAGCATTTACCAACTCAACGAATTGAGCGTTTTTCGCAACGAAGTCAGTTTCAGCGTTTACTTCAATTACTGCTGCAACGTTACCGTTAACATAAACACCAGTCAAACCTTCTGCAGCAACGCGGTCAGCTTTCTTAGCTGCTTTCGCCATACCTTTTTCACGAAGCAATTCAATCGCTTTTTCGATATCACCGTCTGTTTCTACAAGCGCTTTTTTAGCGTCCATAACACCGGCACCAGATTTTTCACGCAACTCTTTTACAAGTTTAGCTGTAATTTCTGCCATTTTGATTCTCCTATATTTTTTAAAAATAGGAGAGCCGGGCTACGCCCCGCCCTCCTAGGTAATTACTATTTATATGAATTAAGCGTTATCGCCTTCTACAACTTCAACGATTTCTTCGATTGAGTCTGCTTGAGCTTCTGAAGCTGCAAATTCTGCTTCAACTGCTGCTGCATCTTCACCTTGACGTCCTTCGATGATAGCGTCAGCCAATTTAGCTGTGATCAATTTAACCGCGCGGATAGCGTCATCGTTAGCTGGGATGATTACATCAATATCGTCTGGATCAGTGTTTGTGTCAACCATCGCTACAACTGGGATACCCAATTTTTTAGCTTCTTTAACAGCGATTTGCTCTTTATGCGGGTCAACTACGTACATTACATCTGGGATACGAGGCATGTCTTCGATACCACCCAAGAATTTTTCAAGACGTGCACGTTGTTTGTTAAGAAGTGCAACTTCTTTCTTAGGAAGAACGTCGAAGATTCCTTCTTCTTCCATACGTTTGATTTCTTTCAAACGAGCGATACGTTTTTGGATAGTTCCCCAGTTAGTAAGAGTTCCACCCAACCAACGGTGGTTGATGAAGTATTGACCTGAACGTTCTGCTTCTTCCTTAACAGCGTCAGCAGCTTGTTTTTTAGTACCAACAAACAATACAACTGCATCGTTAGCTGCTGCGTCACGCATAAAGTCATATGCTTGGTCAGCGTATTTTACAGTTTGTTGCAAGTCGATAACGTGGATTCCGTTACGCTCAGTGAAGATGTACTTAGCCATCTTAGGGTTCCAGCGACGAGTTTGGTGACCAAAGTGTACACCAGCCTCAAGAAGTTGTTTCATTGAAATTACTGCCATGAGTATTTCTCCTTTTTGTTTTTTCCTCTTCTAGATTTCAACTTGCAAAACGACCCAGGGGCAACAGTTTCACAATTCATCAAGAATGAGTATTATCGTTTACACGACAGGTTTTATTTTATCATATTTCAACAGTATTTTCAAGCTATTTAGTAGAATTTTAGTAGGACTTTCGGATAAAAACATTAAAAGAGACTCGATTGAGTCTCTTCGTTTTATACATTAGTTTGGATAGATGTATGTTACGTACCCTTCAGAAGTTGTAGTTGGGTTGAACCATCCACGTTTGTTTCCGATTGTACGATCTCCACCGTAGTTTGATTCTGATACTTGAATACGAGTTGATGATGAAACTGCTGTAACAACCGCTACGTGTCCATAACCACCATCATTCCAACATGCAATCGCACCAACTTGTGGAGTTGAACCTGTACGGAATCCTGCTGCGGCTGCACTTGTTGCCCACTGAGCTCCGTTGCCCCAGTAATCTCCAGCCCAAGGTGCCAATGTTTTAGCTCCCCAAGTACATTCACCAGTTGGATAACTTGAAGCATTTGAGCTGTAAGTTGGACGTTGTCTAGCAGGCGCTGGCGCAGGTGCCGGAGTGTAGCTTGAATCTTCCTCGTCAGTTGTTGATGTTGCTTGTACTTGAGCTGAGAAGCTTGTATTTCCTGAAGCAACTACTGATTGTTGTTGGCTTGTTTGACGCGCTTTGTAAGCTGCTTCTGCTTCTGCAGCGACACGTGCTTCTGCCTCTGCTGCTGCTTTCTGCTCCAACAAACTAGCTTTTTCACCTTCTGCAGTAGCTTTCTCAGCAGCAAGATTCAACTCTGCCACCTTCAACTCAGCTTGCTTAGTTGTCAATGCCTGCGCATCGTCAGCCAATTTTTGTTGGTTAGCAATAACTGTATTAATTGCTTCATTATTGGCTACTTGTTTATCAGAAATTGCTTTTTTATCAGCCTTTTGTTGCTCCAACATTTTGTTGTTAGCCGATACAATCTCGCTCATTGCAGCAACACGCGAAATGGCTTCTGTGATTGATTTTGAGTTTACAATTGTATTAATGTAGCTAGTCGCAGCTCCATTTGTCTGTGCGCTACGTGCTTGTTTTTCTAAAGAAGCATTACGAGCCACGATATTTTTAGAAAGCTCTGTAATTTCTCCTTCAAGTTTTTTAGATTCAGCTTGTAATTTTTCGTTTTCGGATTGCAAGCTTGCTTGCTCTGCTTGAATTGTTGAAACTTGACCTTGGATTTGATCCACTTGCTTTTGAGCTTCTTGTTGTTGCGCTGTTAAACTGCTAATTTTATTATCTTGAGCAGCAATTTTTTCATCAGTTGTTTCTGCACGAACAGTTGTCAATACTGCTGTTTGTGAGACCAATACTGTACTTAACAAAAGTGACGCTAAGATTTTTTTCTTCATATTCTGTCGATACTCCTTCTATTTGAGACATTACTAGTATACCAAAAAAAGACATAATAAATATTACGCCTTTGTTACATTTATATTTCTTTCTTATAGATAAATTTTTTCAAAAATAAATTGAAAAATGACAATCCATAAGAAGTTCAGAATCATTGATGGGACAAGGCTATAGACGATGAATACCGGCATGGAATCTACAGTCAGTCCTACGGCAAGAGCCAAAAGATAGCTCCCCATATCAAACAGAAAACTGATCACAATAATGGTCAACATCCTTGTCCAACGATTTGTCAAAATCACGCTATTGAACTTGTGGAGCGAAGCACCTATCAAGATAAACAAAAGCGTGGCAATTCCAATCAAGTGGAAAAAATAGATATCGTAAACCAAACCCACTATAAAACAATAGACTAGGTAGAGATATTCTGAAACCTCAATTGTCTCAAATAAGAGAAACAAAAACAGAAAATGACTGGCTAAATGAAAGTGGGGGAAAAAGGATCCCACCAGTTGTCCAATATGAGCATCAATTAGCACAACAAAAGGGAGTAAAAAGAAAATACCAATTTGTTTTAACAATCTCATTGCTAATTCCCCACTAACTCTACCACATGAAGATCTTTGATATCAGCACTTAACTTTACAGTTACCTCTCGTGTTAGATAGTCACTGCTGTGCGTTGTACCAACAATCTCTCCAACAGGAATATCTTTGACATTAAAGTTTCCTAGCCCACCTGTAGTCACCTTGTCTCCAGCACTGATGTCACTATTACTATTTAATTGACTGATTTTAAGCAGTTCAGATTCCTTGTCATAACCAACGATAATTCCGTAAATTTCAGTAGAACCGTGTTGGATTTTAACAGAGATCTTATCCGTGTTTTCAGCGTTGGTTAAAAGATTGACAGTTGTTGAATGATCTTCCACCTTTGAAACACTACCAACCAAGCCCCCGTTTGCAATGGCCAACATATTTTCAGAAGCTCCTTTTAAACTTCCTACATCAATTGTTAACTCTTGCTTCCAAGATACTGGAGCACGCATAATCACATCTGCTGCTAGGGTTTTTGTAGCCTGCAATTTTGACTTCATCTCTAGCAACTGACGTAGTTGTTCATTTTCTGTTTTTAAACGTTCTGATTGATTAGACTCCACCTCTAATTGATAGAGTTGTTTTTTTAGACTCTCGTTTTCATTGTAAGTCTGCGTCAAATGGCCCAAATCCGATTTGAAAGTATCAAACCATTGAAAGGGTTTTTGAACAATTCTATCTACTAAAGAAATCCCATCTCCTAGTTTTGTCACAATAGCACTTGAATAGGTTGTCACTAATAGTACAGAAACTGCCAGAACTGTGACAAAAACGATGATTAGATATTTTGATTTTTTAAAACGGTTCATATTCCTACCTTTTTACTAAAGATCTACTACTGTGATTTTTTATCAATCTTACAAATCCACTAAGATTTTAAGAAAAATAAGAGACATCCCAGCACCAGAATCACAAGAATCGCCAGTGTATCCTTTTGACTCCATCTCAACTGTCTATACTGACTTCTACCCTTTCCTCCCTTATAACCACGCGCTTCCATGGCAATTGCCAATGAATCTGCACGCTTTAAGCTCGTCGCAAAAAGAGGAATTAAAATCGGAATCATAGCCTTTACTTTTTGAACGATGCTACCTTCGCCAAAGTCAACTCCACGGGCTTTTTGAGCATTCATAATTCGCGTTGTGTCATCCATCAAGGTTGGAACAAAACGCAAACTCATTGATAACATGAGACCAATTTCATGAACGGGAACTTTCACGCGTTTCAGCGGTGCTAAAAGAGCTTCAACTGCAGCTGCCAGACTCAAAGGCATGGTCGTTAAGGTTAGCAAGGTTGAAAAGAAAATAATCAACACAAAACGACAGAAAATGATTCCAGCTTGTTGCAACGCATAATCCGTTATTCTTATAAAAGAAAACTCAAATAGGACATTCCCACTTGAAATGAAAAAGAGTTGAAATAGAGTCGTAAAGGCAATCAAGAAGAACATGGACTTTAATCCCTGAACGAAAAATGAGAGAGAAACACCCGACAAAGCGATAAATATACCTGTCGCTACAAAAAGAATGAGATTGGCAAGGGGATTATTGGCCCAAAATACAATCAAAATCAACAGGATCATAGCGAGCAATTTACTACGGGGATCCAAGCGATGAATGATGGAATCTCCTGGTATATAACGCCCTAAAATCATACTATCCATTTAGCGACTCCTTAAACTCCTCTATCTTGATTGGCAGTTTTTTAAAAGCTATACCTCTATCTGCCAAACGTTTGCAAAAGGCTGTGATTTTAGGCACACCTAACTGCACATTTTCCATAAAGGCTACATCTTGGAAAACTTCGCTCGGTTTACCACTTTTGACTAAGCTCCCCTTTTCCATAACGTAGACCTGATCAGCATACTCAGCTACATCATCCATCAAATGCGTTACCAGAACGATTGTCATTCCAGAAAGGTGGAGTTTTTTAAACAAGGACATCAATTCTTTTCTGCCCAAAGGATCTAGTCCAGCTGTCGGCTCATCCAAAACTAAGACAGTTGGCTCCATCGCTAGCATACCTGCTATAGCCACACGTCTCATCTGGCCACCCGAAAGTTCAAAAGGACTGCGCTCAAAAAGTGACTCATCAATGCCTACCAAGGCTAACTTTTCACGCGCAATTTTCTTGGCCTCTTCCTCAGAAACTCCAAAATTTTGCGGTCCAAATGCAACATCTTTCAAAACAGTCTCTTCAAAAATCTGATTTTCAGCAAATTGAAACACTAGACCGACTTGCTTTCGAATCTGGCGAATTTCTTTATTGGTTGATATAGGAGTAATGACAGTATCGAAAATTCGAACAGAACCCTTACTTGGTACCAATAGGCCATTTAAAAGCTGTAAAATCGTTGACTTCCCACTACCTGTGTGCCCTACTAAAGCTGTATAGGAATTATCATCAATCGTCAAAGAAACATCAGTCAAGGCTGATGAAGATAGGGGTGTCCCCTCTTGATAGGTAAAGCTCACATTTTCTAGAGTAATTCCCATAACTTGTCCTCTAGCTCTCCTTCTGTCAAATATCCATCCGGCAACTGATAACCAGTCTCTCTCAAAGATTCTCTCAATTGATTAGTAAAAGGCTCATCTAACCCTATCTGGTCAAGGTCATCCCGAGAAAAAAGTTCTCTTGGACTGCTGGTTGACTCCACTTGGCCTTTTTTCATGACCAAGACACGATCACTCATCGCAACTTCTTCTAAGTCGTGCGTAATGGAGATGACTGTCATCTGGTAGTCTTTTCGAATCTCTTGAACAGTCTGAGTCAGTTCTCTGCGCCCCTCGGGATCCAACATACTTGTAGCCTCGTCCAGAATCAAAATAGCTGGTCTCAAGGCAACAACTCCTGCAATAGCCACACGTTGTTTTTGTCCACCAGATAAGCGAGCTGGTTCTCTCTTGTTAAAGTCCAGCATACCCACTAACTCCAAAGATTCAGCCACTCTCTTCTTCATTTCTTCACGAGGAAGTCCCTGGTTTTCTAGGCCAAAAGCAACATCATCTTCAACAGTTGCCCCCACAAATTGATTATCTGGATTTTGAAAAACCATACCAATTTGTCGACGCAAGTCCCAAACATTCTCAGAAGACAGCAGTTGGTCATCTATCCAGATTTCTCCAGACTCTGCTTCAAGCAAACCATCAATCAAACGAATAGTTGTTGACTTTCCACTCCCATTATGACCTACAATTGAGAGCCACTCCCCACGTTTCACGTGAAACGAGACATTATTAACATCATAATGATCTTGATCTTCCTTATAACGAAAAGACAGATTTTTTACTTCAATAATCGATTTCATTTCGAACCAAATGTTCCTTTGAATACATGAGCGCTACCCTTAAAATAATCATAACCAGAGTAGATAGTGAAAAACAAAGCTGTATAAAGCAGCAGTTGCCCAATTAAATTCCAATGTAAGAGCAAAAAGATAATCGCAAACATTTGACTGAAGGTCTTGATTTTCCCAGGCATTGCTGCCGCCAGAACCGTTCCACCCGTCTCAACGAGCAACAGACGTAGGCCTGTCACAGCGAGTTCACGACAGATGATAATAGCAACAACCCAAGCTGGAGCCATACCTAACTCAATCAACATGATGAAAGCTGACATAACCAGCAACTTATCCGCCATTGGATCTGCAAACTTTCCAAAGTTGCTAACCACATTCCATTTACGAGCAAGGTAGCCATCAAGATAATCTGTTACACTAGCAACTGCAAAGATAATCGCTGCCAGCAGGTGACTGCCTTGTGAATGGCCCAAAGTCAAAATAAGAATAAAGAGAGGTATAAAGAGAATTCTACCAATTGTTAATACATTAGGGATTTGTTCTTTTTTCATTGGTTTTTCCTTAATCTGTAGTGAATGTAAGTGTCACAGTTCCAGTCTGAGTTGTCAGCTTCGAGGTATCGATTGTTTGATTATCCACAGTTAAAGTAACTCCCTTCACTACACCCAAAGTAATCGTCACAGGTTCTTTCGTCGAAACTGTTGTTTTTGCGTTTTTATTGTCTGACGACAGGGTCACACCACCTTCAAGTTCACTTCCTGAGACACTAACCCAGCTAGTTGCATCCGAAACTGCCAGTTGAACAGTAGCTGTATCCTTATTCGTTTTATAACGAGCTTCAATGCGGTTTCCTTCACCCGAAACTGTAATAGTTGATGCTGAAGAAGAAGATGAGCTAGACGTCTGACTGCTAGAAGATGAACTAGAAGAGGTTGTGGAACTAGTTGAGCTAACAACACTATAATTAGGCGAAGAAGGACGCGTTGGTTGAGTCTGGATATAATTCCAAACATAATAAGTCACAAAAATTAAAATCGACAAAGCAAATAGAACGAAATAAAACAAGGGGAGATAAGACGTTTTTTTCTTATTTGATCGTCTGCGACCAGACAAGTCTTCTTCATCAACATCTACCTCTTCGTAGGTAATCATGCTTCCCGAATCATAGGCATCCAAAATGATTCGCTCGTCCAATTCAACCGCCCAGGCATATTTTCTTAAAAAAGAACGAGCATAAAATGAACTAGGAAGTTGATCAAAATCATCAGCCTCCATAGCTTCTAATAAATTCATCTGAATATCCGTTTTTGCCTGCAGTTCTTCTATACTCAATCCCTGATTAATTCTGGCTAGACGCAGAACCTCACCAATTGTTTTTTTTCTCATACTTAGCATTCCTTCTTTCTAGGGTTACTTAATCTTTTAAGCTGGAAAGATTGTAAAATCAACTAGATTACCACCATCTATCAAACGATGACCTGCTTCAAGAACATCGTCTAAAGTAATTTCTTGTAAAATTTTTGGTAAATCAAAAATAGTTTCTCCTCTGTCGACTGGTTCATACTGTGTCGCAATAAACTCCAAGGAGTTCATACTACTAAAAAATTCCCCAAACATCTCACTCTTAACAAGATCGAGATGTTCCTCTGTAAGATCTGAATCTTTCGTAAAGTTGAGAATAGCCTTTCGAAATTGATGAGACAACGAAACAGGTTCTTTCGTTTCCATCGTCAACATCACAAAATGAAAGCGACTGTTGACTTCAACCTCAAGTGACAATGACGCATCTAACTTCCCATTCTCATATAACTTTTGAAATCGCTCAGAAGTCCAACCAAACATCATCGTAAACAATAATTTTAGCAAAATATTATAACGGTAGCAATCTTCTGCTGCCACCTCACCTGCTCCCCTAATTCCAACAGCAATTTTTGGTGAAGAGACTTCCATCCGAAGGTTATCTGTTTCTTTGACAGCTTGTAAAGTAAGCTTCTCCTTCCTTACTACCATTTCTTCCAAGTTTCTAAGTTTCTTTTGCGAAAAATAGTTCTCAACTGTATCTACATCAAAATTCCCAACTAAAAACAAAGACATATTTACAGGTTTGTAAAAGGCTGTAAAGTTATTTTTTAAGTCATTTAGCTGGATATTGTTAATTGACTTTTCACTTCCAACAATATCTGCTGCCAGAGGAGTATTGGGATAAAGATTTGCTAATGTTGCAAAAAACAGACGCGAATCTGGATCATCTTGGTACATCTCACGTTCCTGTTGGATAATTTCCCTCTCTCTCTCAACTGACTCTTCTGTAAAATGAGCAACTGTTACCAACTCCTCAAGCAAATCCAAATTTTCTGATAAATGATCTATTGTTGAAAACAAATAGCTCGTCTTTGTAAAACTTGTAAAAGCATTGCTATCAGCTCCCAAGCGTGTAAAAGACTCCATAATATCTTCAGCATTTTCTCTCTCAAATAGTTTATGTTCAAGAAAATGTGCAATTCCAGCTGGATAACACTGTAAACCTTTTTTAGATAGTGTAAAGCTTGTGTCTACTGATCCAAATCGAACTGTTACAACTCCGTAAACTTCATTAAATTGTTTCTTAGGAAGGAGAGACACTGTCAATCCATTTGATAGACGAGTCTGATAAACCGTCTCCTTTACAGCAGGATAGTATTTTTCTTCAAAGGTAACTGGTGTCATTCTATTCCTTCCATAAAGTATATCGCTTGTAACCGAACACTATTTGCTGCTTTGCAGATAGCTTCTTTATCAACTTGATTTAATTTTTCAATCCAATTGTCAAAATCTGATGTAGATTTCCCTAACAAACTATTCAAGTAAACTCGCTCGATTAGTGAGCTCTGACTATCTTGCGCAAGCAATAAGGTTCTGCGAATCATCTCCTTAGTCTGTTCAATCTCCAAATCTGTAAAATTACCTTTCTTTAGTTCAAGTAATTGATGATTCATCAACTTCCTAGCTTGATTGCGCTTTTCCCGATCAATGCCAGCATACATCCTCAATTGACCACTAAATAAATCCAATTGACTGGAGATAGTGTAAGCTAGACCAGCATTTTCCCGAACATTTGTAAAAAGCTTAGAGTGAGCAAAACCACCTAATAGACCATTCATTACTACCATGGCCAAATGATGCTTGTCTCCATAGCTCGTAGAACAATGGTAAGCCAATTCCAAAACAGATTGGCCCACATTCTTACGAACCATTCCTTCCCGAAGGACATTTGAATATGGTTGTTGGTACTGAGGCTTGACATCGATTTGACGCCCAGTAAAGGAGAATGACCTCAACCACTCCTTCACTTCTACTTCATTAAAATCACCCAAGAAAAAGAAATCAATTCGATCATTTTTCAGAGCATCTTGAAAGCAAGTGTAGCTACTTTCCGGAGACTCATTTGAAATGCGATTTCGTAAATCACTGTATCTCAATTGAAGACGCTCATCACGGAAGAACAAGCTATCCAACTCCTTATGAGCAAAATAAAATGAATCATCCATATCAGTAGCCAAACTGGCCAATAACTGTTTTCTTTCAATTTCAAATAAGGTTGGTTCAAAGGCTCCATCTACAACTAAGGGAGCAAATAAAGTCTGTTTCACCAATTCCAAAATTCGAGAAGTCAAGAAATTTTTTTTACTCAAAAACTCATCCCGCACGTAGGTAAATGTTAAGTCAAGAATATGTGCCTGTCCCCTACGATAAGCACTCGTAGAAATATCTGTTCCATACAAACTTGCCAAATATCTGCGAAATGCTTGTGATGTTGGGTAAACTTGATTTGCCGTCTCCAACATACTCGCACTTAACATGCGGCCTGCTATTGTCTCAAGAGATAAGGGAGCAGTAAAACGAACAGTGATTTTATTTGTTTTAAACTTTTTGGATTGAACAAAATGTGCTGAAATTCCAGGCACTAACTCCATATCTTACCTCCTTACATATAGAGTTCTATTATACCACGAAAATCAAAATTTTTCTTGTTCTCTTTATAGCTTTAAAGAGTAAAATCGTTTTCATTTTGACTGACTTTCCTTCAGTTATTTCAGGGAAAATATGGTATAATACCTTAGATTGAGGTGAATTATGGAATACAAATTATTTGAAGAATTTATTACGCTCCAAGCTCTCCTAAAAGAGCTTGGAATTATACAAAGCGGCGGTGCTATCAAATCCTTTCTAATAGAGCATCAAGTTTACTTTAATGGTGAATTAGAAAGTAGACGTGGGAAAAAAATCCGTATTGGAGATACGATTGACATCCCTGATTTAAAAATTGACATCACCTTGACACAACCAAGTTTAAAAGAGCAAGAAGAATACCAAGCAGATAAGATTGAAAAAGAGCGGATTGCTAAACTTGTCAAAGAGATGAACAAGGGTGTAAAGAAAGAAAAACAAAAAACTACTTCATCACCTAAAGCCAAACAAGCTCCACGTTTTCCAGGAAGATAACTATGTGGCTTCAACATTTAACAATTAAGACCTTTCGAAATTACAAAGAGGCAAAAATTGATTTTAATCCAAAATTAAACATCTTTTTAGGTCAAAATGCACAAGGAAAGACTAATATTCTCGAAGCAATCTATTTCTTAGCCTTGACACGTAGTCATCGTACTCGGACAGATAAAAATCTCATTCATTTTGATGAAGAACAACTCCATCTTTCTGGATTACTACAGAAAAAAACAGGCTCTATCCCTCTAGAAATTGATTTAATACCAAAAGGGCGTGTGACTAAAGTCAATCACTTAAAACAAGCTCGCCTCTCAGACTATATCGGACATATGAATGTGGTTCTCTTCGCACCTGAAGATCTCCAGTTAATTAAAGGAGCGCCCTCCGTTCGTCGAAAGTTTATAGATATAGAACTGGGACAAATTAAACCAATCTACTTGTCAGACCTGTCAAACTATAACCATATACTCAAGCAAAGAAATACTTACCTAAAATCCAGTCAAAAGATTGACGAAACATTTTTGTCGGTCTTAGATGATCAGTTAGTAGAGTATGGTTGCCGCGTCATAAAGCATCGGATAAAATTCATTAAAGACTTAGAGAAATTTGGTCAAAAAAAACACTTAGAAATTTCAAATCAATCAGAAGAGTTGTCAATATCTTATCAATCAACTGTCAACTTCACTAATGAAGAAGTCTTAATGGATTCTTTTAAAATGGCTTTAGAGAAGAGTAGATCAAGAGATTTATTTAAAAAGAATACTGGTGTCGGCCCTCATCGAGATGACATTACTTTCTATATCAATGGTATGGACGCTAGTTTTGGAAGCCAAGGTCAACATCGTAGTCTTGTACTTTCTATCAAACTAGCAGAGATTGAGCTAATGGAAAGTATTACCAACGAGTCTCCGATACTACTGCTTGATGATGTTATGAGCGAACTTGACAATACACGGCAACTAAAATTACTAGAAACCATTTCTCAATCTATCCAAACCTTTATTACAACAACAAGTTTAGACCACTTGCAAAACTTACCAGAAAATCTTAGTATTTTCAATATCCAAAACGGTAAAATATCTGTAAATTAAAATTGACACCTTTGTAAACAAAAAAGAACTCCTGAATTTCAGGAGTTCTTTTTTATTTCTTACATGGAGTAGTTTGGTGCCTCATTAGTAATTTGAACATCATGTGGATGACTTTCTTTGAGACCAGCACCTGACATTTCGATAAATTGAGCATTGTCATGCAATTCTTTAAGGTTAGCTGCACCACAGTAACCCATACCAGAGCGAATACCACCAATCATTTGGAAGACAATATCAGCTGCTGCGCCTTTATAGGCAACACGACCTTCAATTCCTTCTGGAACGAGTTTGTTTGCTTCATTGACCGCACCTTGGAAGTAACGGTCACTTGAACCTTTCTTCATTGCAGCGATTGATCCCATACCACGGTAAGTCTTAAACTTACGTCCTTGGAATATTTCCGTTTCTCCTGGCGCTTCATCTGTTCCAGCAAACATTGATCCAAGCATAACTGCATTTCCACCTGCAGCAAGGGCCTTTACAATATCTCCAGAGTACTTGATTCCTCCATCAGCAATGATTGTTTTACCATATTCACGCGCAACTGCTGCCGCATCATAAATTGCTGTCACTTGTGGGACACCTACACCTGCAATCACACGAGTAGTACAGATAGAACCTGGTCCAATCCCGACTTTGACAACATCCACACCCGCATCATAAAGAGCACGCGCACCTTCTGCAGTTGCAATATTACCAGCAATCAAAGTACGATCTGGGAAGTGAGCACGAATTTCAGCAATTTTACGTAGAACCCCAGCAGAGTGACCATGTGCAGTATCAATAACAATTGCGTCAGCCCCTGCTTCAAAGAGAGCCTCTGCACGTTCAAATGTATCTGAAGTGACACCCACCGCTCCAGCAACTAGAAGACGACCAAATTCATCTTTAGCAGCATTTGGAAATTCAATCACTTTTTCAATATCCTTAATAGTAATCAAGCCAGAAAGGCGACCTTCTTCGTCAACCAAAGGAAGTTTTTCAATACGGTGTTCTTGAAGAATATTTTCAGCTGTTGCAAGATCTGTACCCACAGGAGCAGTGACAAGATTTTCACTGGTCATATGATTTGAGATTGGTTGATTGTAATCTGAAATAAAGCGAAGATCTCGATTTGTTAGAATACCAACCAATTTTCGATTTTCAAGTGTCTCCACAACTGGAACACCACTGATACGGTAACGTCCCATCAGTTCGTCTGCTTCAGCAATAGTGTGTTCTGGAGTCAAGAAGAAGGGATCAATAATAACACCATTTTCAGAACGTTTTACCTTGCGAACTTCATCTGCCTGTTGTGCAATAGACATATTTTTATGGATTACTCCAAGACCACCTGCACGAGCAATGGCAATGGCCATTTGACTTTCTGTGACCGTGTCCATGGCGGCTGTAATAATTGGGATATTTAAAGTCAGATTATCTGCCAATTTTGTTGTTAAATCTGCATCATTAGGCAACACATGACTTTCTGCTGGAATGAGCAATACATCATCAAAGGTAAAACCTTTTTTTAAAAATTTAGTATCCCAATTAGACATTGAAGTTTCCTCTTTTCTTTCTTTTTGAGCTTGACTCTTTTTGTATTGTATCTATCATACCATTCTATGAAAATTTGTCAATTATATTTATAACAGAAAACATAAAAAAACTATCCCTGTGATTCTATGGAAGAGATAGTTTTACGATTCATATTTTATCTATTATTTAAAATAATTTAGTCCCATTGCTCCCTTAACTTCAGATAAAGTTTGCCCCGCAACCTCACGCGCTTTTTCACTACCTTTTTGAAGCATATTGTACACTTCTCCCATATCCTTAGCAAATTCGATACGGCGCTCACGAATAGGACCAAGTTCCCGTTCTAATATTTCAAGTAGATAACGTTTCGTCTTCACATCACCAAGACCACCACGTTGATAATGTTCTTTCATATCCGCAATTTCTTGAGCATCTTCTGGACGACCAAACACATCTAGATAATGGAAAACCATATTTCCTTCAATCTTGCCCGGATCCTCCACTCGAATATGGTCCGGATCAGTATACATGCTCATGACTTTTTTACGCAAAGTATCCGCATCATCTGCTAGATAAATACCATTATTAAGAGATTTAGACATTTTAGCATTTCCATCTAGACCCGGCAAACGTCCTGCTCTCTCATTTTCTGGATATATCCCTTCTGGTTCCACCAATACATCACAATTATAAGCATTATTAAAGGAACGAACAATTTCACGAGTTTGTTCAATCATTGGTTTTTGGTCTGTTCCTACAGGAACATAATTAGCCTTAAAGGCTGTGATATCAGCTGCTTGCGCAATTGGATAAACCAAAAAACCTGTCGGAATACTTTCTCCAAATCCTTTTTGAGCAATCTCTGTTTTTACTGTCGGATTCCGTTCCAAACGAGCTAGTGATACCAAGTTCATATAGTACATAGACAGCTCAGCCAACTCTGGAATTTGACTTTGAATAAAGATAGTCGATTTACTAGGATCCAATCCAACTGCTAGGTAATCCAAGGCAACATTCCCAATCGATTCTACAATCGTTTGAGGGTCTTTGGCGTGATCTGTCAATGCTTGTTGGTCCGCCAAAAAAACAAACATGTCATACTTGTCTTCTTCCTGCAGTAATACTCTATTTTTTAGACTACCAACATAATGTCCAATATGCAGTTTACCTGTTGGACGGTCTCCTGTTAAAATAATGGGTTTCGTCATTTTTTTCTCCTTCGAAATGGTCTCTTCAATTATAGCATTTTTTTGTTAAAATAACAGAAAATTATTTAAATCAAAGTTCTCCTTCGTTGTAAACACAATTGTAAACTTAGTTGACATAAAATTGACGAATAAAAATTTGAATATTTCTCTCTTTTCTAGTAGAATAAATGTATTACATATCATAGGAGAAAAACATTGCTTACAGTATCTGATGTTTCACTACGTTTTAGTGATCGCAAACTTTTTGATGATGTCAATATCAAATTTACAGAAGGAAATACATACGGATTAATTGGTGCTAATGGTGCTGGGAAGTCTACATTCTTAAAAATTTTAGCTGGTGATATCGAACCTACAACTGGTCACATCTCTCTTGGTCCGGATGAACGTCTCTCTGTTCTTCGTCAAAATCACTTTGACTATGAAGATGAGCGCGTCATTGATGTCGTTATCATGGGAAATGAAAAACTTTATAGCATTATGAAAGAGAAAGATGCTATTTACATGAAGGAAGATTTTTCCGATGAAGATGGTGTTCGTGCAGCTGAACTCGAAGGTGAGTTTGCTGAACTTGGAGGTTGGGAAGCAGAGAGTGAAGCATCTCAACTACTTCAAAACCTAAATATTCCAGAAGAATTGCACTACCAAAACATGAGCGAATTGGCCAATGGTGAAAAAGTAAAAGTTCTCCTTGCCAAAGCACTTTTTGGCAAACCAGATGTTCTTCTTTTGGACGAGCCAACCAACGGTTTGGATATCCAATCAATTACATGGCTAGAAGACTTTTTGATTGACTTTGATAACACTGTCATCGTGGTATCCCATGACCGCCACTTCTTAAACAAAGTATGTACTCACATGGCCGACCTTGACTTTGGAAAAATCAAACTCTATGTCGGAAACTACGACTTCTGGAAGGAATCTTCTGAGCTTGCTGCCAAATTGTTAGCAGACCGTAATGCTAAAGCAGAAGAAAAAATTAAACAATTGCAAGAATTCGTTGCTCGTTTCTCTGCTAATGCTTCTAAATCAAGACAAGCTACATCACGTAAGAAAATGCTTGACAAGATTGAACTAGAAGAAATTGTGCCATCTAGTCGTAAATATCCATTTATCAACTTTAAAGCAGAGCGTGAGATTGGTAATGATCTCTTGACAGTAGAAAATCTAACTGTAAAGATTGATGGTGAGACTATTTTAGATAATATCAGCTTTATCTTGCGTCCAGGTGATAAGACAGCTCTTATTGGACAAAATGATATCCAAACGACTGCATTAATTCGTGCAATCATGGGTGACATTGACTATGAAGGAACTGTCAAGTGGGGAGTTACTACTAGCCGTTCTTACTTGCCAAAAGACAACTCAGCTGATTTTGCAGGGGGAGAGTCAATCCTTGACTGGTTGCGTCAATTTGCAAGTAAAGAAGAAGATGACAATACTTTCCTACGTGGTTTCCTTGGTCGTATGCTCTTTTCTGGTGATGAGGTTAACAAAACTGTAAACGTCTTGTCAGGGGGAGAAAAAGTACGTGTCATGCTCTCAAAACTCATGCTCTTGAAATCAAATGTCCTTGTACTTGATGATCCAACAAATCATTTAGACTTGGAATCTATCTCAAGCTTAAATGATGGATTGAAAAACTTTAAAGAATCCATCATCTTTGCCAGTCATGACCACGAGTTCATTCAAACTTTGGCAAATCATATCATTGTTTTGTCTAAGAATGGCGTCATTGATCGTATCGATGAAACCTATAATGAATTCCTAGAAAATGCAGAAGTACAAGCAAAAGTTAAAGAACTTTGGAAAGATTAAATAAGACTTCAAAACTCAGTTGGGTTAACCAACTGAGTTTTCTATCATTCCGCGAGGTAACATGAAATCATTTTTTAAAACATATTGGACCTATTTTATTTCTTTCATTATTCCTGTAGTGATTATGTCTGGAATATATCTATCTCAAGGTATCTACTGGAATAGCGATACATCCCCACTATTAGGAGACGGTTTTCATCAATACGTTATTTTTGATGTAGCTTTACGAAATATTCTACATGGAAATGGTAGTTTGTTTTACACCTTTACAAGTGGCCTCGGACTGAATTTCTATGCTCTATCTAGTTATTACTTGGGTAGTTTTCTCTCACCTCTGGTTTACTTTTTTAATCTGTCGAATATGCCAGATGCTGTCTATCTAACCACTCTATTAAAATTTGGATTGATTGGTCTGTCAACCTTCTTTAGTTTGACTAGATTATTTAAAGATATCCCAAAATTTTTAAAACTTGCCTTATCTACTTCCTATGCTCTAATGAGTTTTACCGTTAGTCAGTTAGAGATAAAAACCTGGCTAGATGTTTTTATCTTGATTCCTTTAATTATAACTGGTTTACACCTACTTATAACACAAAAGAAGCGCCTACTATACTTTACAAGTTTGTCAATTTTATTTATTCAAAATTATTATTTTGGGTATATGTCAGCATTGTTTCTTATTTTCTGGTATCTCTGCCAAATTTCTTGGGACTTTAAAACTCGAAAATCATCTTTTATAGATTTTATTATCACCTCCTTTTTAGCAGGAATGGCTAGTTTGATTATGACTCTTCCTACACTGTTTGATTTACAAACTCATGGGGAGAACTTAACTGCCATCACAAAATTAAAGACAGATAGTAGCTGGTATCTGGATATTTTCGCAAAACAATTCATTGGATCTTTTGATACAACTAAGTATGGATCTATACCAATGATTTTTGTTGGATTGCTTCCTTTTATTTTAACCATTCTATTTTTCACAATAAAATCCATAAGGTTTCACGTGAAACTTACCTATGCAATTTTTTTCACTTTTTTAATAACAAGCTTTTACATAGAAGCACTTGATTTATTTTGGCAGGGGATGCATACCCCAAATATGTTTTTGCATCGCTATGCTTGGATTTTTTCCACTCTGTTAATTTATACTGCAGCAGAAGTACTAAATCGCTTGAAAGAACTGAAGCTCTGGAATCTATTTGTCTCATTTTCTCTTGTACTGACAGGATTTTTGGCTACTGTATACTTTAAATCACACTATTCTTTTTTGACAGATTTGAATATCTTACTCACTCTTGAATTTCTACTAGTTTATGCTCTTTTACTCTTTGCAGTCATCAGAAAATTTATCTCTGTAAATCTATTTGCAATTCTTTTGTCTTTATTTATAACAGCTGAGTTAAGCTTAAATGCTTCATCTCAAATGGAAGGAATAGTTAAAGAATGGGCTTTTGCTTCTCGCAGCGTCTATAATAGAGATATCACTGCTATGGAATCCATTCTAAACCAAATTGACAATCCATTTACACGTACTGAGAAACTGCAAATTCAGACAGGAAATGACAGTATGAAATTTAACTATAATGGAATCTCTCAATTTTCATCTGTACGAAATCGTTCAGCTAGCACTAGTTTGGATAAACTTGGATTCAAATCCTCTGGAACCAACCTCAATCTCCGTTATGCAAATAACAGTATTTTGGCGGACAGTTTATTTGGAATCCAGTACAATATTTCTGAAACTTCACTTGATAAGTATGGCTTTCAAGAAATTTATCAAAAGGATCATTTAATCTTATATAAAAATCAACTCTCTTTACCCATTGCCTTTGCCACTCAATCTATTTACACAGATGTAAACTTTAACAATCACACTCTAGATAATCAGGCTTTATTTATAAACCAGCTTGCTAATCTCAACTTAAATTACTTCTCCCCAATAGCATATGATAAAACAGATACTTCAGATGGTTTAACGAGCATCACAGCTTCTGCGAATGAAGATGCAAAGATTGATTATCAAATTGAGGTTCCTCAAAATAGCCAAGTCTATCTCTCTTTTTCAAATCTTCATTTTACTAATGATAAACAAAAGAAAGTTGACATCCTTGTCAACGGTGAAAAAAAGACTTTTACAACTGACAATGCATTTAATTTCTTTAATTTGGGTTATACTGAAGAACAAAAAACTTTCAATATCAGTGTTAGTTTCCCTGGAAATTCTCAGGTGTCATTTGAATCTCCAACCTTCTATCGTTTAGATACTCAGGCTCTTACTGAAGCAATCCAAAAAATTAAAGAACAACCTGTAGAAGTATCCACCTCTAAAAATAAAGTCTTTGCTACATATGAAGTAAAACAAGATACCTCTATTTTCTTCACTATCCCTTATGACAAAGGTTGGTCTGCATACCAGGATGGGAAAAAACTTGAAATCAAGCAGGCTCAAACTGGTTTTATGAAAGTTGATGTTCCAAAGGGAAAAGGCACCATTACACTTTCCTTTATCCCCAATGGTTTTGTTATTGGAGCAGCCTGCTCACTAACTGCCCTTCTTCTTTTTGGGATCTATAATCACAGACAAAATTTATCTAAGACAGAAAAAGATTGACCAATTCCTTGGCCAATCTTTTTAATCTTCTTCCATTTTCTTAGGTTGATAAGCTAGCATACCTAAAGCAGTAAAGAAAGCTAGTGTTATAATAAGGAAAATTACTTGGTGATGAATATTTCCTGTCATAGAGATTGTTTGTCGTAAACCTGATACAGAGTAACTCATTGGTAACCATGGATTGACAGATTTAAAGAAATCATTTGTCAAGGCAAGTGGATAAGTCCCTGCACTTGATGCTAACTGTAATAATAGTAAAATAAGAGAGAAGAAAGCTCCTAAACGGCTATTCCAAGTTGTTAAAGCTGTTACCATAGACATGAAAGCTAAACTTGTGATTATAATTAGAATCAAGGTTCTCATCTCATGATTAGCAGTCAATCCAATAAGATGAACACCTCCATAAACTAAAACACCTGCTAAGACAGCTATAATCCCATTTATTTCAGAACGAGACTTCAACCAAGCCCAACGACTCTCTGGGTGACGTCCAGAAGGCAACTTCGCAAAAATCATATTGGTAGATATAGCAGCAACAAAAAGAGCAACTGATATCATATAAGGAGCCATGGCAATCCCATTTACAGGAACTTGGTCATTATCTGTTTTTGAGAGAAGTAGAGGTTCAGATAATGTTTCTGCATTTTTAGATTCTGTTGAAGCTGATTTGAGTTGATTATTAGCATTGCCTAATCCTTGTCCTAATGAATCAACTCCTGTCTGTAAATATTCAAGACCAGAGGTTAAGCTTGTTCCACCTTCTGCTAGTTTTCCAGTACCATCTGCAATCTTCATAGCGCCACTTCCTAGTTGAGATGCTGCAGAAAGTAACTGTGTTGATTTGTCTGTTAATTGACCAGAGCCAAATTGTAATTTAGTAAGACCTGCTATCAGCTCTGGGCTCTTATTATTCAATTGAGCAGACCCAGATGACAAGCTTCCTATACCTGATACTAATTCTGGAGCTTTTCCAGCTAACGCATCTACTCCAGCTGTCAAGGTTGATGTATTTTCTGTCAACTTACTTGATCCAGAAACTAATTGATCTAGACTAGTTGTTAAATTTGCATTCTTTTCACTTAGTTGATTAGCACCTATAGAAATAGTATCCAGTCCTTTAGTGTAGTTTACAACTCCTTTTTCGATTGACTGACTTCCAGAAACTAACTGATTGTTGACAGTAGTTTGTAATGTTGTAAATCCATTTGACAATGTTGTCAAGGAGCTAGATGCTAAAGGTAAAAGTTGATTTGCCTTCATCTGCACATCAGATAGATTAGATACTTGTTGTTCTGAATTCTCTATACTTTCTTTCAATCCCCCTACTGTCGTTAAAATTGTTTTTGCTGACTCAATAGTAGAATTAGAATTTTTAGAAATAGCTTCTGTCAGTTCTTTCTTTTGTTCCTCTGTGAGAGATTGATAAGTAGCTGTTGATTGAAGGTTAGCAAGAGTTTTCTCTTGTTCTGTCTGACTTTTAGTCACAATATCCTGAGCAAGAGTTGTTAGATTTGGCAAAGCCTCTGATAATGTACTTTTCAGTTGAGTATTATCCGATATCGTAAGAGCTTGTAGTGTTTTATTCAGTTCTCCTAAGCTAGTTGCCAGTTGAACCATTTCTTTATTTTGTTGAGATGAGGACTCTAATTGACTTGAAATTTCTTTAATACCAGTATTTAATTGCTCCATTCCATCTCTTAGTGTATCTGATTGATTGGATAATTGACTTGTTCCGTTAGAAAGTTCTTTCACACTACTTGTATATGCATTTACACCAACTGAAAATTGATTGAGACCTGTATCCAGTTGTGAAACGCCACCTGTATAGGACTTTATACCTGTATTTAGCTGATTTACACCTGTCACCAACTCAGGAGTTTTTGAAGCTAATTGACCAAGTCCAGTGTCAACTTGTGAGACAGCATTTGTATAACTTTGTAAACCACTATTAAAAGTTCCTAAACCAAGATGTAATTGCTCTATAGCAGATACATAGCTAGATAAACCTTTTGTAAATTGATCTGCTCCATTTGAAAAAGTTACACTTGAGTTAGCTAGAGTATTAAGATTTGTCGTCAATGTTTGACTTCCCGTCACCAACTGATCGGCTCCATTAGCCAATTGTTCACTTCCGTCAGCTGCCTTATTTATCCCAGACTTCAAGTCATTCATTTTTTGAAATAAAGCCTTGGTATACGTTTCGGTAACATTAGTGGAGACGGTTTGTTTTAATTGTGTCATTGCAGAATCACTCATCTTACTTGCAATAAAGCTATGTCCACTTGACGTCTGATAATCAATTTGCATCTGTTCAGGATGATTCGTTAGGATAGAAGTAGCTTTTTCAGATAAGTCACTTGGTAAAGTCACTACCATGTAGTATTCACCATCTTCTAGCCCTTTTTCCCCTTCCTCTTCATTAACAAAATGAAAATCTAAAGCCTTATTTTCTTTTAAATTAGACACCATGTCATCACCAATTGTCATTGTCTGTCCATTATAAGAAGCTTCCTTATCTTTATTGACAACTGCCACAGGTAACTCGGATAATTGGCCATAAGGATCCCACATAGATGATAAAAATATGATGTTGTATAGAGCTGGGATGAGAGAAATCCCTATCATTACAATGATAAAGGTCGGTTTTTTAAATATTGCTTTCCATTCTTTAAACATATTTCCTCCTTTTTTAAACATACTGTCTAAAATTTTGATATAATAGATTATACATCAAAAAATCCAAATTACAAGGTAAAAAATGATTTTTTAGACACATAGTCTATTTTTGTGCAAGAGGAGGAATTATGAAAGAAAGCAACAAACGTTTAAAAACAAAGCGAATCATCGAAAATGCCATGGTTCAATTATTGATGGACCAACCCTTTGATCAAATTTCTACTGTCAAGTTAGCAGAAAAAGCCGGAATTAGTCGTTCCAGCTTTTACACTCACTACAAGGATAAGTATGATATGATTGAGCATTACCAAAGTAAGCTCTTTCATACCTTTGAGTATATTTTCCAAAAACATGCTCATCATAAAAGAGATGCTATTTTAGAAGTATTTGAATATTTAGAGTCTGAGCCACTCTTGGCTGCACTCTTATCTGAAAATGGTACAAAAGAAATCCAAAATTTCTTGAGAAATAAGCTTCATATTATGCTCAGCACTGACCTTCAAAAACGCTTTATGCAACTACAACTAAGTCCAATTGAACTCGAATATAGTAGCATTTATCTAACAAATGCCCTATTTGGTGTTTGCCAGACTTGGATTGCCCATGGAAAAAAAGAAAGTCCGCAAGAAATGACAGACTTCCTTATGAAAATGTTAGGTGATACAAACTAAGAATAAAAAAGAACACCGAGTGGTGTTCTTTTTATCTTACTCCGCCAGTAGGACTCGAACCTACGACATCATGATTAACAGTCATGCGCTACTACCAACTGAGCTATGGCGGATAAAATAGTCCGTACGGGATTCGAACCCGTGTTACCGCCGTGAAAAGGCGGTGTCTTAACCCCTTGACCAACGGACCATCTATCTGTAGCAGATATAACCATTATATCAATTTCTTACTAATTGTCAATTACTTTTTAGATTTTTTCTCCAGAATATCTTTCAGTTTACGAACTTTCAAACGAGTGATGGGACAGCGATGATCTTCATAAAAGACAACTTCTAAATTCTTTCGATCAATTTCTCTAACATTTCCAATATTGATTAGGAAAGATTTATGAGGAGAATAAAATCGCTGGGTATGTTTGTCCTTTTCTTGAATATCTGTCATTGTTCCATAGAACTCTTTGGCAAAATTCTTACCAATAATCCGCAACTTATGAGAAACACCTGTTGTTTCGATATACAAAATATCATGGTAAGGGATTTTCAAATCATTTCCCTTATAGTTGTAATCAAAATAGTCTACAACATCTTCGTTTTCAAGCAGCATGCTCTTAGTGTAAAAAATACTCTGCTCGATACGTTTTTTGAACAATTCATCATTGATGTCTTTGTCTACAAAATCTAGAGCTGATACCTGGTATTTGTACGTTAAGGTAGCAAATTCAGATCGACTGGTAATAAAGACAATAATAGCATAAGGATTGTGATGACGGATAAACTGTGCCACTTCAAAGCCCTTTTTCTCAATTCCGTGAATATCGATATCTAGGAAATAAAGCTGATTTACTTCATCATTTTCGATATATTCCTTAAACTCACGAACTTTTCCTGTTGTCTTGTAAGAAATAGGAATATTTGATTCCTCCGAGATTTCATTCAATATTCTCTCTAGTCTCACTTGATGCTCAATAACATCTTCTAAAATTAATACTTTCATTCGAATTCCCTCTTAAATCTAATAATTTGTCTAAATGTGTTGTCTTCCATCTCTGTTTCTAACATAATGTTGTCATATTTATCTAGAATCTCTTTGACATTATTAAGCCCTAAACCTCTATTTCTTCCCTTGGTAGAGAAACCTAAGGCAAATAAGTCCTCTGAAGGCGTCATAGTGATTTTACATGAATTCTGGATGACTATAACTGTCTCAAAATCCATTTTAATGACTGCAACTTCCATTTGTTTCAAGTAACTATCCGCGGCTCCTTCAACAGCATTGTTTAAGAGAATACTCATGATGCGAACAAGATCAAGTAAATCCATTGACAATCTAGTAATAACATCCTTTACTTCCAATGTAAACTCTACATCATTATTTCGTGCATAAACAATGGATTGAGCAATCAAACTACGTAAAGCTGAATCTTCTAAATTGTTCAAATCAAAGTAAGTATATTTTTCTGAACGCAGTTTTTGATTCGCTTTTACTAATACTTCATTGTAAACTCTGTCAATTTCCTGTAAATCTTCACTGTCAATTGCCATTTGCATGCTGACAAGCATACCTGCATAGTCATGACGAAAACCTCGAATTTCATTATACAACTTGACAATTTCATCAGTATAAGTCTGTAAATGCTTTTGTTCAAATTTCTTCTGCTTTAGGGCAATCTCTTTTTCAATTTGAACCTTATAAGAATTCATTGCAAAGAAAATCAATAACAAGCAAATAAAAACAATGGTTGATAAAATACTTCCAAAACTATTTAAATGAGAAATAGTACTCACGATATCTGAAATAAAAGAGACGATATGCAAGAAGATAAATGCATATAGCACTTTTTTCAAAAAAGAATAGAGATATTCTTTGTCAAAATATTTAAACTCCAAATGGAAATAAGATATGACAATTTTAATAACCAAATAGGTTAAAATAAGTACAAATATAATAAAATAATTATTATATTCTAATGCAATATCATCTCCTGTTATAGATGATAAAGTTACCGATATAAAGTTATTACTACTATGATATAAGAGAGAAAATAATAGGCTTATAAAAACTCCCTTAGACTTATCATACTTCTGAAATCCAACAAAGTAACCGAATATGAGTAAAGGAAATAAAAATTTAGACAAACCGTAACCATCTAAGGCTAGCAAATACATTATTTCTTCTAATATTAATTGTAGTAAAAAGACATAAAGACTATAAATATATTTTTCTTT
This sequence comes from Streptococcus oralis subsp. dentisani, assembly GCF_007475365.1. Classification (NCBI taxonomy): domain Bacteria; kingdom Bacillati; phylum Bacillota; class Bacilli; order Lactobacillales; family Streptococcaceae; genus Streptococcus; species Streptococcus oralis. Next base: position 1,444,032 of record NZ_CP034442.1, read on the forward strand.
TTTAGTTGCACTACAAGTCCATTCATAAATTTTACTAATGATAAAAACATAAAAAAAAGCTATTACTAATCCAAATAAATTCATTACTTTTTACCTTTATTTTAGTTATTTTCTTTTTGGAAAAATAAGATTACGTATTAATTCTGGAATTCTCCATTCCCCACCCCGAATCTCCTGCAATTCTGTTTCTGTTACTTCTTTAAATTGTTCCAACTTTACTGTATTTTTCATAATGAAATCTCCTGTATTGTTTTTCTTGTAAGTTATCTTACAAATCTATTATACAAAATGAAGATCACTTAAGAAAAATTTCTTCTCAACTGTACTTTTTTACACCTGAAATGCACCTTTTGAAGAAAAAAGCTGGGAAATAATCCCAGCTTTTTCTTTAATGTACTGATCCCAGCAGGATTCGAACCTGCGACCGTTCGCTTAGAAGGCGAATGCTCTATCCAGCTGAGCTATGAGACCTAACATGACCATTCTATCAAAAAACAAGAAGTAAGTCAATCTTCTATTTATGATAAGGGGATCCCTGCTGAATGGTAAAAGCACGATAAATTTGTTCAACAAGAACTAATCTCATTAACTGATGTGGCAAGGTCAAACGTCCAAAACTAACAGAAAGATTCGCTCGATACTTCACAGCAGGGGATAGTCCCAGACTTCCACCAATAATAAATGTAAGGGTAGAAAATCCCTTTATAGAAGCCTGTTCCAGCTGTCTACTGAATTCTTCTGAAGAGAGAGTTTTTCCTTCAATTGCCAACACAACAACAAAATCTCTTTCTCCAACTTTAGAAAGAATTCGATTTCCCTCTATTTCTAATATTTTGTAATTTTCTGACTCACTTGCCTTATCTGGAGTTTTTTCATCAGCTAACTCAATGATTTCTACAGTGGCAAAACGAGAAATTCGTTTAGTATATTCAGCAATGCCATCTTTAAGGTATTTTTCCTTCAGTTTTCCAACTGTTACAATTTTTATTTTCATTCTTCTATTCTAACATATTCACACTTCATTTCACATCTTATTCACAAAGAATCATCTAGAAAAACTAGCAAATTCACAGAAAAAAGCGAGTTATCCACAACTTGTGTAAAACTTCTACCTTTAAGCTTGAATTAAGTTAATAGATTTATACTTTAATCAAATAAAAAACAAACGGAGGCGTTTATGAAACACTTACAAACATTTTACAAAAAAGGAGTTACCTTTCTTATCATCATTCTGATAGGATTTTTGAGTGGTGCCCTAGGAAGTTTTGTGACACTGCAACTTTATCAAAAACAAGTAAGTCAAGCCACAAATAACACTACAAACACTGTTACTCAGACTTCCTACAAAAATGAAAATGCAACAACTCAGGCCGTTAACAAGGTAAAAGATGCCGTTGTGTCGGTCATCACTTATTCATCAAATCGGCAAAATAGTGTTTTTGGAAATGACGAGACAGATACGGATACCGACTCTCAACAGGTAGCAAGTGAAGGTTCTGGTGTTATTTACAAAAAGAATGGGAAAGATGCCTACCTTGTGACAAATACCCACGTTATTAAAGGAGCTTCAAAAGTTGATATCCGTTTAGCAGACGGTACAAAAGTTCCTGGTGAAATTGTCGGTTCTGATACGTTCTCTGATATTGCTGTCGTAAAAATTTCTTCAGAAAAAGTCACAACCGTAGCAGAATTTGGAGATTCTAGCAAGCTTAATGTCGGAGAAACTGCAATCGCAATTGGTAGTCCTCTGGGCTCAGAATATGCCAATACAGTTACCCAAGGAATCATTTCAAGTCTCAATCGAAATGTCTCTCTAAAATCTCAAGATGGTCAAGCCATTTCTACAAAAGCTATTCAGACAGATACTGCTATTAACCCTGGTAACTCTGGTGGTCCACTGGTAAATATTCAAGGACAAGTCATCGGTATTACATCAAGTAAAATTGCAAGTAATGGTGGAACCTCTGTCGAAGGTCTTGGTTTTGCAATCCCATCAAATGATGCTCAAAATATTATTAAACAGCTTGAAAGTGATGGTAAAGTGACTCGCCCTGCTCTTGGAATTCAAATGGTTAATTTAGCTAATATCGGAGCTAGTGATCTTAGAAAACTCAATATTCCAAGTAGCGTAACTTCTGGTGTAGTGGTAAAATCTGTTCAAAGTAATATGCCTGCATCTGGTCACCTTGAAAAATACGACGTTATTACCAAAGTTGACGACAAGGAGATTTCTTCGTCAACAGATTTACAGAGTGCTCTTTACAACCATTCTATCGGAGACACCATTAAAATCACCTACTATCGAAATGGGAAAGAGGAGACTACAACTGTTAAGCTAGATAAAAGTACAAGTGATTTAGAATCTTAATTGACATCAGTGTAAAGAAAACTTTACATATAATAAAAGATATGTTAGTGTAGAATCATGGAAAAATTTGAAATGATTTCTATCTCGGACATACAAAAAAATCCTTACCAACCTCGGAAAGAATTTGATGTAAAAAAATTAAAAGAATTAGCTCAGTCAATCAAAGAAAATGGGGTCATCCAACCCATCATCGTTCGTCAATCTCCTGTAATTGGTTATGAAATCCTTGCAGGAGAAAGACGATATCGAGCTTCTCTCTTGGCTGGTCTGACCTCTATTCCAGCCGTTGTGAAACACCTCTCAGATCAGGAAATGATGATTCAGTCTATCATTGAGAATTTACAAAGAGAAAACTTGAATCCAGTTGAAGAGGCACGCGCCTATGACTCTTTAGTTGAAAAAGGATATACCCATACCGAAATAGCAGATAAAATGGGGAAATCTCGTCCTTATATCACTAATTTTATTCGTTTGCTTTCCCTACCAGATTATATCTTATCTGAAGTAGAAAATGGAAAAATTTCTCAAGCTCATGCACGTTCACTAGTTGGTTTGGATAAAGAGCAGCAAGACTATTTCTTCCAATTAATCAAAAATGAAGACATCTCTGTGAGAAAGTTAGAAACACTGCTGACAGAGAAAAAACAAAAGAAGCAGAAAAAAAATGATTCTTTCATCAAAGATGAGGAAGATAAATTAAAAAAACTACTTGGATTAAATGTAGAAATTAAACTTTCTAAAAAAGATACTGGAAAGGTTATTATTTCTTTTTCAAGCCAAGAAGAATATGACAGAATTATCAACAGCCTGAAATAAGGCTGTTCTTTTATTTTTTCAACTCACAAATTTATCCACTATTTTTTATAACAAAAAACCAAGGAATTCAAAGAATTCCTCACTTATCCCCAACCTGTGGATAAAAAATATAAACATTGTGGATTCTTTTCCACAGATTGTGGAAAAATGCTAGCATCTATGGTAAAATAAGTCTAACAGTAAACCTTTTTACATCAAATATAGCAAAGGAGGGGATAATTGGTGAAAGAAAAACAATTTTGGAATCAAATCTTGGAATTGGCTCAAGAAAGATTGACACGTTCTATGTACGATTTCTATGCCACACCTGCTGAACTCATAAAAGTGGAGGGAAATATAGCTACTATCTTTTTACCTAGACCTGAAATGGAAATGGTTTGGAAAAAACAACTCAAAGATATCATTGTGGCTGCTGGTTTTGAAGTTTATGATACTGAAATAAAAACTCAATTTATCTTAACAAAGCCTGAGGAAGAATCTTCAACCTATGTCATGGATTCTGAAAATAGCAATCATTATGTTGCTTCACAGGCCAATCTTGCTATTCCATATTCTGAAACAGGATTGAAGGAAAAATATACCTTTGATAACTTTATTCAAGGAGATGGGAATATCTGGGCTAAGTCTGCTGCTCTGGCTGTTTCCGAAGACCTCGCCTTGACTTATAATCCCCTTTTCATTTATGGTGGTCCTGGACTAGGGAAAACCCACTTACTGAATGCTATCGGAAATGAAATTCTAAAAAATATTCCTGAAGCTCGGGTTAAGTATATTCCTGCTGAAAGTTTTATCAACGACTTTCTTGAGCATCTGAGGCTTGGGGAAATGGAAAAATTTAAAAAAACTTACCGAAGTCTTGATCTCTTGCTGATTGATGATATCCAATCTCTCAGTGGCAAAAAGGTTGCAACTCAAGAAGAATTTTTCAATACCTTCAATGCTCTTCATAGCAATCAAAAACAAATCGTTCTGACTAGTGACCGAAGTCCTAAACACTTAGAGGGCCTTGAGGAAAGGCTTGTCACGCGCTTTAGCTGGGGCTTGACTCAAAATATCACACCACCTGACTTTGAGACACGTATCGCCATTCTTCAGAGTAAAACGGAACATTTGGACTATAATTTTCAAAGCGATACACTAGAATACCTAGCAGGTCAATTCGATTCAAATGTTCGAGAACTTGAAGGAGCGATCAACGATATCACTTTAATTGCCAGAGTGAAGAAGATTAAGGATATCAGCATTGATATTGCGGCAGAAGCTATTAGAGCGCGCAAGCAAGATGTTAGCCAAATGCTAGTCATTCCAATTGACAAAATACAAACTGAAGTGGGGAATTTTTATGGAGTGAGTGTCAAAGAAATGAAGGGTACAAGACGAGTTCAAAACATCGTTTTGGCACGTCAGGTTGCTATGTATCTAGCTAGAGAACTGACAGATAATAGTCTTCCAAAAATCGGAAAAGAATTCGGAGGAAAGGATCACACCACCGTTATTCATGCCCATGCTAAAATTAAATCCTTGATTGACGAAGACGATAATTTACGTTTAGAAATAGAAGCAATCAAAAAGAAAATTAAGTAGCTTGTGGATAACTTTTCCTTTCTTATCTTTTTTATCCACATTTTTTAAACAAGCTAAAAAGCTTGAAGTCATTAAATAGAAATCAGTTTTCCACAGAATTCACACACTCTATTATTTCTATTATCCTTCTAATACTAAAAATAAATAAAGGAGAATCCATGATTCATTTTTCAATTAATAAAAATTTATTTCTACAAGCCCTAAATACCACAAAACGAGCAATTAGCTCCAAAAATGCTATTCCAATTTTATCAACCATCAAAATTGATGTTACCAATGAAGGAATTACTTTAATTGGATCAAATGGTCAAATTTCCATTGAAAATTTCATTTCTCAAAAGAATGAAGATGCAGGTCTTTTGATTACTTCCTTAGGTTCGATTCTTCTTGAAGCTTCTTTCTTTATCAATGTTGTATCTAGTCTTCCAGATGTAACGCTAGATTTCAAAGAAATTGAACAAAAACAAATTGTCTTAACAAGTGGAAAATCAGAAATCACCCTAAAAGGAAAAGATAGCGAACAATATCCACGAATCCAAGAAATTTCAGCAAGTACTCCTTTGGTTCTTGAAACAAAACTGCTCAAGAAAATTATCAATGAGACAGCTTTTGCTGCAAGTACGCAAGAAAGTCGTCCCATCTTAACAGGTGTACACTTCGTATTGAGCCAACACAAAGAACTAAAAACAGTTGCGACAGACTCTCATCGTCTTAGCCAGAAAAAATTGACTCTTGAAAAAAATGGCGATGATTTCGATGTTGTAATTCCTAGTCGCTCTCTACGCGAATTTTCAGCTGTATTTACGGATGATATTGAAACAGTGGAGATTTTCTTTGCAAATAATCAAATCCTCTTTAGAAGCGAAAATATTAGCTTCTATACTCGTCTCCTAGAAGGAAACTATCCTGATACGGATCGTTTGATCCCAACAGATTTTAATACTACAATTACTTTTGATGTGGTTAATTTACGTCAATCTATGGAGCGTGCTCGTCTCTTATCAAGTGCAACTCAAAATGGTACTGTGAAGCTTGAAATTAAAGGTGGAGTTGTTAGTGCCCATGTTCACTCTCCAGAAGTTGGTAAAGTAAACGAAGAAATCGATACTGAGCAGGTGACTGGAGACGATTTGACTATTAGTTTCAACCCAACTTACTTGATTGATTCCCTCAAGGCTTTAAATAGTGAAAAAGTAACTATCAGCTTTATCTCAGCTGTTCGTCCATTCACTCTTGTTCCAGCAGATACTGACGAAGACTTCATGCAGCTCATCACACCAGTTCGTACAAATTAAGTTAAAGAGGTTGAGCCTGGCTCGCCTCTTTTATGATATAATCAAAAAAGAAAAGGAGAGTAGTATGTATCAAGTTGGAAATTTTGTTGAGATGAAAAAAACACATGCTTGCATAATTAAATCAACAGGAAAAAAAGCCAATCGTTGGGAAATTACACGTGTAGGGGCAGATATCAAAATCAAATGTAGCAATTGTGACCACCTTGTCATGATGAGTCGCCATGATTTTGAAAGAAAAATGAACAAGATTATTGACTAAGAACCCTTAGTTAGAGGGTTAGCAAGTTTTCCCTTTTTGTGTTATAATGTTAGGGATTGAAATGAGAACGGAGAATGAGAAACTATGGCTTTAACAGCAGGTATCGTTGGTTTGCCAAATGTTGGTAAATCAACCCTTTTTAATGCAATTACAAAAGCAGGAGCAGAGGCGGCAAACTACCCATTTGCGACTATTGATCCAAACGTTGGGATGGTAGAAGTTCCAGATGAACGCCTACAAAAACTAACGGAAATGATTACACCTAAAAAGACAGTCCCAACAACATTTGAATTTACAGATATTGCAGGGATTGTAAAAGGAGCTTCAAAAGGAGAAGGGTTGGGTAATAAATTCTTGGCCAATATTCGTGAAGTGGATGCGATTGTTCATGTTGTGCGTGCATTTGATGATGAAAATGTCATGCGTGAACAAGGACGTGAAGATGCCTTTGTAGATCCACTTGCAGATATTGATACCATTAACCTAGAGTTGATTCTTGCTGACCTAGAGTCAGTAAATAAACGCTATGCGCGTGTAGAAAAGATGGCACGTACGCAAAAAGATAAGGAATCTGTGGCAGAGTTTAACGTCCTTCAAAAAATTAAACCTGTCCTTGAAGATGGAAAATCAGCTCGTACCATTGAATTTACAGATGAAGAACAAAAGGTTGTCAAAGGTCTCTTCCTTTTGACGACTAAACCAGTTCTTTATGTTGCCAATGTGGATGAGGATGTTGTTGGAGATCAAGATTCTATCGACTATGTTAAACAAATTCGTGAATTTGCAGCGACAGAAAATGCTGAAGTAGTAGTTATTTCAGCGCGTGCTGAAGAAGAAATTTCTGAGTTAGACGATGAAGATAAGCAAGAATTTCTTGAAGCACTTGGCTTGACAGAATCAGGCGTTGACAAGTTGACTCGTGCAGCTTACCACTTGCTTGGACTTGGAACTTACTTCACAGCTGGTGAAAAAGAAGTTCGCGCTTGGACCTTTAAACGTGGCATGAAAGCTCCTCAAGCGGCTGGTATTATCCACTCAGACTTTGAAAAAGGCTTTATTCGTGCAGTAACCATGTCATATGAGGATCTAGTGAAATACGGATCTGAAAAAGCTGTAAAAGAAGCTGGACGCTTGCGTGAAGAAGGAAAAGAATATATCGTTCAAGATGGCGATATCATGGAATTCCGCTTTAATGTTTAATAACATTTAATGAATAGTGTCAATTAGGTTGGAAAAAAATTCCAACCCTTTTGGCTTTTGAAAGGAAAATAAATGACTAAATTACTTGTAGGATTGGGAAATCCAGGGGATAAATATTTTGAAACCAAGCACAATGTTGGATTTATGTTGATTGACCAATTGGCCAAAAAACAAAATGTCACCTTTACACATGACAAGATATTTCAAGCTGACCTAGCATCTTTTTTCCTCAATGGAGAAAAAATTTATCTTGTCAAACCAACAACATTTATGAATGAAAGTGGAAAAGCAGTTCATGCTTTATTGACTTACTATGGTTTGGATATTGAAGATTTACTCGTCATTTACGATGATCTTGACATGGAAGTTGGGAAAATTCGTTTAAGATCAAAGGGCTCAGCAGGTGGCCATAATGGTATCAAGTCTATTATTCAACATATAGGTACTCAGGTCTTCAACCGTGTTAAAATAGGTATTGGCAGACCTAAAAAAGGCATGTCAGTTGTTCACCATGTTTTAAGTAAGTTTGATCAGGATGACTATGTAGGTATTTTACAGTCAATTGACAAGGTTGACGATTCTGTAAACTACTATTTACAAGAGAAAAACTTTGAGAAAACAATGCAGAGGTATAACGGCTAAATGGTGACTTTATTAGATTTATTCTCAGAAAATAATCAGATAGAAAAATGGCATCAAAGTCTGACAGATAAGAAAAGACAACTAATACTAGGTCTGTCAACTTCTACCAAGGCTCTTGCAATTGCAAGTAGTCTAAAAAAAGAAAAAAAGATTGTGTTATTGACATCGACTTATGGAGAAGCAGAAAGAATTATCAGTGATCTTCTTTCTATCTTAGGAGAGGAATTAGTCTATCCATTTTTGGTAGATGACTCTCCTATGGTAGAGTTTTTGATGTCTTCACAAGAAAAAATCATTTCGCGAGTTGAAGCCTTGCGTTTTTTAACTGATTCATCCAAGAAAGGGATTTTAGTTTGTAATATAGCAGCAAGTCGCTTGATTTTACCTTCTCCAACTGGATTTAAAGAAAGTATTATAAGGATTGCAGTCGGTGAAGAATATGACCAACATGACCTTCTTCACAAATTAAAGGAAATAGGCTATCGCAAAGTTACACAAGTACAGACCCAAGGTGAGTTTAGTATTCGAGGAGATATTTTAGATATTTTTGAGATGTCTCAGTTAGAACCTTTCCGAATCGAGTTTTTTGGTGATGAAGTAGATGGAATTCGGACTTTCGAAGTAGAAACACAATTATCAAAAGAAAATCAAACAGAACTCACCATCTTTCCAGCAAGTGATATGCTTTGGAGGGAAAAGGACTATCTACGAGGTCAGTTAGCTTTAGAAAAGCAAATTTCAAAGACTCTATCACCAATTTTAAAATCATACTTGGAAGAGATTTTGTCAAGTTTTCATCAAAAACAAGTACATTCAGATAGTCGAAAGTTTTTATCTTTATGTTATGATAAAACATGGACTGTATTTGATTATATTGAAAAAGATACACCAGTATTCTTTGATGATTATCAAAAATTGATGAATCAGTATGAAGTTTTTGAAAGAGAGTTAGCACAATACTTTACAGAAGATTTACAAAACAGTAAATCATTTTCTGATATGCAGTATTTTGCTGATACTGAGCAAATCTATAAAAAACAAAGTCCAGTGACCTTTTTCTCCAATCTCCAAAAAGGATTAGGAAATCTCAAGTTTGATCACATTTACCAATTTAATCAATATCCTATGCAGGAGTTTTTCAATCAATTTTCTTTTCTTAAAGAAGAAATTGAGCGATATAAAAAAATGGACTACACCATTGTTCTGCAGTCCAGCAATTCAATGGGAAGTAAAAAATTGGAGGATGTTTTAGAGGAATACCAGATTAAATTAGATTCCAGAGATAAGTCAAGTATCTGTAAAAAATCTGTAAACTTGATTGAGGGTAATCTAAGACATGGTTTTCATTTTGTGGATGAGAAAATTCTCTTGATTACTGAACATGAGATTTTTCAAAAGAAATTAAAACGTCGTTTTCGAAGACAACATACATCAAATGCAGAGCGTTTAAAAGATTATAATGAACTTGAAAAAGGGGACTACGTTGTTCACCATATCCATGGAATTGGTCAATATCTAGGAATCGAAACAATTGAAATCCAAGGCATTCACCGTGATTATGTCAGTGTTCAATATCAAAATGGGGATCAAATCTCCATTCCAGTAGAGCAGATTCAGTTACTGTCCAAATATGTTTCAAGTGATGGTAAAGCGCCAAAACTTAATAAATTAAATGACGGTCATTTTAAAAAGGCCAAGCAAAAAGTTAAGAACCAGGTAGAGGATATAGCTGACGATTTAATCAAACTCTATTCTGAACGTAGTCAGTTGAAGGGTTTTGCTTTCTCAGCTGATGATGATGATCAACATGCTTTTGATGATGCCTTCCCTTATGTTGAAACGGATGATCAACTTCGTAGTATTGAGGAAATTAAGAGAGATATGCAGGATTCTCACCCCATGGATCGACTTTTAGTTGGGGATGTTGGTTTTGGGAAGACTGAAGTTGCAATGCGTGCAGCCTTTAAGGCAGTCAATGATCACAAACAGGTTGTTGTTCTAGTTCCAACGACGGTTTTAGCACAACAACACTATACGAATTTTAAGGAACGATTTCAAAATTTTGCAGTTAATATTGATGTGCTGAGTCGCTTTAGAAGTAAAAAAGAGCAGGCAGAGACACTTGAAAAATTAAAGAATGGTCAAGTTGATATTTTGATTGGAACCCATCGTGTTTTGTCTAAAGATGTTGTGTTTTCAGATTTGGGATTGATGATTATTGATGAGGAGCAACGATTTGGTGTCAAGCATAAGGAAACTTTGAAAGAACTGAAAAAACAAGTAGATGTTCTAACCTTGACTGCAACACCAATCCCTCGTACTCTCCACATGTCTATGCTGGGAATCAGAGATTTGTCTGTTATTGAAACTCCTCCAACCAATCGCTATCCGGTTCAAACCTATGTTTTAGAAAAGAATGACAGTGTGATTCGTGATGCTGTTTTACGTGAAATGGAGCGTGGAGGTCAAGTTTACTATCTTTACAATAAAGTTGACACGATTGACCAGAAGGTTTCAGAATTACAGGAGTTGATTCCAGAGGCTTCGATTGGTTATGTTCATGGGCAAATGAGTGAGATTCAGTTAGAAAATACTTTACTGGATTTCATTGAAGGTCAGTATGATATTTTGGTGACGACTACCATTATTGAGACAGGAGTTGATATCCCAAATGCCAATACTTTATTTATTGAAAATGCGGACCATATGGGCTTGTCAACCTTGTATCAATTAAGAGGAAGAGTCGGTCGGAGTAATCGTATTGCTTATGCCTATCTCATGTATCGTCCAGAAAAATCAATCAGTGAAGTCTCTGAAAAGAGATTAGAAGCGATTAAGGGATTTACAGAATTAGGCTCAGGATTTAAGATTGCGATGCGAGATCTTTCGATTCGGGGAGCAGGAAATCTCCTAGGAAAGTCCCAGTCTGGTTTCATTGATTCTGTTGGTTTTGAATTGTATTCGCAGTTACTAGAGGAAGCTATTGCTAAACGGAACGGCAATGGGAATAAAAGAACCAAAGGAAATTCTGAGTTGATTTTACAAATTGATGCCTATCTTCCTGACACTTATATTTCTGACCAACGACATAAGATTGAAATTTACAAGAAAATTCGTCAAATTGACAATCGTGTCAACTATGAAGAATTACAAGAAGAATTGATGGACCGCTTTGGAGAATATCCAGACGTAGTGGCCTATCTTTTAGAGATTGGTTTGGTCAAATCTTACTTGGACAAGGTATTTGTAGAACGTGTGGAGAGAAAAGAAAATAAGATTACAGTTCAATTTGAAACAATTACTCAGCGACTGTTCTTGGCTCAAGATTATTTTAAAGCCTTATCTGCAACAAACTTAAAGGCAGCTATAGCTGAGAATAAGGGATTAATGGAAGTCGTATTTGATGTCCGAAACAAGAAGGATTATGAAATTTTAGAAGGTCTGCTGATTTTTGGAGAAAATTTATTAGAGATAAAAGAATCAAAGGAAACTAATTCTCTTTGACGTTTTTCTTCTATAAAAGGGATAAAAATGGTACAATAATAATTTGAGGTAATAAAAATGAGATTAGACAAGTATTTAAAAGTATCACGAATTATTAAGCGTCGCACGGTCGCAAAAGAAGTAGCAGATAAAGGTAGAATCAAGGTGAACGGAATCTTGGCCAAAAGTTCAACGGATTTAAAAGTTGATGACCAAGTTGAAATTCGCTTTGGAAATAAGTTGTTGCTTGTTAAAGTACTAGAGATGAAAGATAGTACAAAAAAAGAAGATGCAGCAGGCATGTATGAAATTCTCAGTGAAACACGGGTAGAAGAAAATGTCTAAAAATATTGTACAGATGAATAATTCTTTTATTCAAAATGAACATCAACGTCGTCGTTACCTGATGAAGGAGAGACAAAAACGAAATCGTTTTATGGGTTGGGTCCTTATTTTGATGATTTTGTTGTTTATTTTACCAACTTATAACTTGGCTCAAAGCTATAATCAGTTATTACAACGCCGCCAGCAATTGACAGAGTTGAAAGAGCAGTACCAAACTCTTAGTGATGAAAAGGATAAGGAATCTGCTTTTGCTGCAAAGTTGAAAGATGAAGACTATGTAGCAAAATATGCACGCGCCAAGTACTATTACTCAAAGAAACGAGAAGCAATTTATACAATTCCTGATTTGCTTCCGAGGTAATGTCATGGAAAATTTATTAGAAGTTGTTGAGCAGTTTTTAAGTTTATCAGATGAAAAATTAGAGGAATTAGCAACTAAAAATCATTTATTACGATTACAAGAAGAAAGGGAAGGGAAGAATGCGTAAGTTCTTAGTAGTGTTATCACTACTATCTGTTTTTATCATAACTTCAAGAGTAGTTAGCACAGAAAAACAGCTTCCTTACTCTTCACAAGAAATTTATTATCTAACTGAGTCTGATTATGGATTTTACTATAAAGAACCTCTTGAATCGCCAATGGTTTATGGAGAAACAGCTGTCTATGCTAATGAAGATCTTGTAAAGGAGTCTGGAAAATTGACTTCTGAAACCACCTTTAAAATTGTAGAATGGCGTTTGAATAGACAAGGTATTCCTGTTTTTAAATTAAACAATCATCAGTTTATCGTTGCAGATAAGCGTTTAATCTATGATCAAAGTCAAGTTCAAACTCAAAATAGACAAGTATGGTTGGAACCGGGGTTTGTTATTTATAACAGTCCTTATGGTGCTAAAGAAATTTCTTCAACATCTCTTTCTCCCTATCAACTTGTAACGGTGGATAGAACTCTCTTTGCTGAGGGACAAGAATTTCTTCATATTAATCAAGTTGGGTGGGTATCAAAAGAGTTCGTCTCAGAAGAAGACAATCGCATCCAAAAGGTTCAAGAAGTTTTATCAAACAACTATCAGAATGAAAATTATTCTATTTATGTTAAACAGCTGAGTACAGGAAAAGAAGCTGGGGTGAATGAAGACAGCAAACTCTATGCAGCTAGCATCTTGAAACTAGCCTACCTTTATTATGCTCAAGATAAGATAAATAAAGGTGACTATACGCTGGACAGTAGCTTCAAGTATGTCTCAGAAGTGAATAATTTCCCTGGATCCTATAAACCAGAAGGTAGTGGTAGTTTACCTAAAACAGGAGACAACAAAGACTACAGCCTCCAACAATTAATTACCAAGGTAACAAAGGAGTCTGACAATGTTGCTCATAATATTTTAGGTTATTATGTGACCAATCAATCTGATGGGGTTTTTAAAGAAAAAATGTCCACCATTATGGGTGAAGATTGGGATGTGAATGATAAATTGACTTCTTCAAAAATGGCTGGAAAGGTCATGGAGGCTATTTATAATCAGAATGGTTTTGTTTTAGAGTCTCTAAGCAAGACGAATTTTGATAACCAACGAATTGCGAAAGGTGTTTCGGTTAAGGTAGCTCACAAAATCGGAGATGCTGACGAGTTTAAACACGATACTGCCATTGTATTTACAGACTCACCTTTCGTTCTCTCTATTTTCACCAAAAATTCTGATTATGATACTATTGCTAAGATAGCTAAGGATGTCTATGAGGTTCTAAAATGAGGGAACGGGATTTTTTAAATCATTTTCTCCGAAAAGAGTATTTCAAAAAGCATTCTAAAGTCGTGTTAGCTTTATCTGGTGGACTGGATTCAATGTTTTTATTCCAGCTATTGTCTACTTACCAAAAAGAGTTAGAAATTGAGCTGATTGTAACACATGTCAATCACAAGCAGAGAAGGGAGTCTGATTGGGAGGAAAATGAACTAAGGAAGTTAGCTAATGTAGCTGGACTTCCTATTTATATCACAAGTTTTTCAGGAGACTTTTCAGAGGCGCGTGCTCGAGAGTTTCGTTATGATTTTTTTAGAAAAATCATGAAAGAGGTTGGAGCAACTGCTTTGGTCACTGCCCACCATGCAGATGATCAGGTTGAAACGATTTTGATGCGCTTGATTCGAGGAAGTAGGCTACGTCATTTGACAGGAATAAAAGAAAGTCAAGTAGTTGATGATATCGAAATCATCCGTCCCTTGTTGCATTTTCATAAAAAGGATTTTCTACCAATTGTTCATTTCGAAGATCAATCAAATCGTGAGAATGCCTATTTTCGCAATCGTATTCGAAATAGGTATTTACCAGAGCTTGAAAAAGAAAATCCTCGTCTTAAATCCGCTCTTTTAGATTTAGGAAGGGAAATTTCAGATTACCAAGTAGCCATAATGGAGCTCTCTGAACAGATTGATGTGGAAGATTTGAATGAGCTCTTTTCATACTCTCAACAAACTCAAGGGATCTTGCTCCAGAACTATCTCAATCAATTCCCTGACTTAAATCTTACGAAAGCTCAGTTTGCAGAAGTTCGACAGATTTTAGCAACTAAAAGTCAGTATCGTCACCCACTGAAAAATGGTTATGAATTGATAAAAGAGTATCAGAATTTTCGAGTTTGCAAAATCAGTCCACAGTCTGATGAAAAGAAAGATGAACTTGTGTTACACTATCAAAATCAAGTTCGATATAAGGGCTATTTATTTTCCTTTGGCATCCCTATTGAAGGGGACGCTGTTCAAAAAATAATGGTTTCACGGGAAACACCTGTATATATTAGATGTCGAAAACCTGGCGATGTTCTTATTCTGAATGGGCATCGAAAGAAACTGAGACGTTTATTTATAGATTTGAAAATCCCTATTGAAAAACGAAAAATAACCCCTATTATTGAGCAATTTGGAGAAATTGTCTCAATTTTAGGAATTGCGACCAGTGATTTGAGTAAAAACACGAAAAATGATATAATGAACACTGTACTTTATATAGAAAAAATAGATAGGTAAAAAGATGTTAGAACACGATATTAAAAAAATCCTCGTTTCACATGATGAAATTACAGAAGCAGCTAAAAAGCTAGGTGCGCAACTAACAAAAGAATATGAGGGGAAAAATCCAATTCTTGTTGGAATTTTGAAAGGATCGATTCCTTTTATGGCTGAATTGGTCAAACATATTGATACGCATATTGAGATGGACTTCATGATGGTATCTAGCTACCATGGTGGAACAGCAAGTAGTGGTGTGATCAATATCAAGCAAGACGTAACTCAAGATATCAAGGGAAGACATATTCTATTTGTAGAAGATATCATCGATACAGGTCAAACTTTGAAGAATTTAAAAGATATGTTTATTGCAAGAGAGGCAGCTTCGGTTAAAATTGCGACTTTGTTGGACAAACCAGAAGGGCGTATTGTTGAAATTGAGGCAGATTATACCTGCTTTACTATTCCAAATGAGTTTGTAGTAGGTTATGGTCTAGATTATAAAGAGAATTATCGTAACCTTCCTTATGTTGGAGTATTGAAAGAAGAAGTTTATTCAAATTAGAAAGATCTATCTTTAATGAAAAAACAAAATAACGGTTTAGTTAGAAATCCATTTCTCTACTTGTTAATTATCTTCTTCCTAGTGACAGGATTCCAGTATTTTTACTCTGGAAATACTGCTGGACGAAGCGAAAAAATTAACTATACAGAACTGGTAAAAGAAATTACAGCAGACAATGTAAAAGAATTGACCTATCAGCCAAATGGTAGCATCATTGAGGTGTCTGGTGTTTATAAAAATCCTAAGACTAGTAAAGAAGAAACAGGGATTCAATTTTTCACTCCTACTGCTACAAAAGTAGAAAGATTCTCAAGTACCATTCTTCCGTCGGATTCAACAGTTTCAGAATTGCAAAAGCTTGCTTCTGAACACCAGGCTGAGGTAACAGTCAAACATGAGAGTTCAAGCGGTATGTGGATCAATATCCTTGTCTCTGTTGTGCCATTTGCTATTCTCTTCTTCTTCCTATTCTCTATGATGGGAAATATGGGAGGAAATAATAGTCGAAATCCAATGAGTTTTGGACGTAGCAAGGCCAAGGCTGCTAACAAAGAAGATATCAAGGTACGATTCTCAGATGTTGCAGGTGCCGAGGAAGAAAAACAAGAATTAGTCGAAGTTGTTGAATTCCTAAAAGATCCAAAACGATTTACAAAACTTGGTGCGCGTATTCCTGCGGGTGTTCTTTTGGAGGGTCCTCCGGGAACAGGTAAGACTTTGCTTGCTAAGGCGGTTGCTGGAGAAGCAGGAGTTCCATTCTTTAGTATCTCAGGTTCTGACTTTGTAGAAATGTTTGTCGGAGTTGGTGCAAGCCGCGTTCGTTCTCTTTTTGAGGATGCAAAAAAAGCAGCGCCAGCCATCATCTTTATCGATGAAATTGATGCTGTTGGTCGCCAACGTGGTATCGGCCTTGGTGGAGGAAATGATGAACGTGAACAAACCTTGAACCAACTCTTGATTGAAATGGATGGTTTTGAGGGCAATGAAGGAATTATCGTTATCGCTGCAACCAACCGTTCAGATGTCCTTGATCCTGCTCTACTACGCCCGGGACGTTTTGATAGAAAAGTCTTGGTTGGCCGTCCTGATGTTAAAGGTCGTGAAGCAATCTTGAAAGTTCACGCTAAAAATAAACCTCTAGCAGACGATGTTGATTTGAAATTAGTTGCCCAACAAACCCCAGGTTTTGTGGGAGCCGACTTGGAAAATGTTCTAAATGAGGCAGCCTTGGTTGCAGCCCGTCGCAACAAGGCAGTCATTGATGCTTCAGATATTGATGAGGCAGAGGACAGAGTGATTGCGGGACCATCTAAGAAAGATAAAACAGTATCACAAAGAGAACGTGAATTAGTTGCCTACCACGAGGCTGGACATACCATTGTTGGTTTAGTCTTATCAAATGCCCGTGTCGTTCATAAAGTTACAATTGTACCACGTGGACGTGCAGGTGGTTACATGATTGCACTTCCTAAAGAAGACCAAATGCTTCTTTCCAAAGAAGATATGAAAGAACAATTAGCAGGTCTGATGGGTGGTCGTGTAGCTGAAGAGATTATCTTTAATGTCCAAACTACAGGAGCTTCAAATGACTTTGAACAAGCTACACAGATGGCGCGTGCAATGGTCACTGAATACGGTATGAGTGAAAAACTTGGCCCAGTTCAATATGAAGGTAATCATGCTATGTTTGGTGCACAAAGTCCTCAAAAATCAATTTCAGAACAAACAGCCTATGAGATTGATGAGGAAGTTCGTTCATTATTGAATGAGGCACGAAACAAAGCTGCTGAAATTATCCAATCAAATCGTGAAACCCACAAACTGATTGCAGAGGCATTGTTGAAATACGAAACATTGGATAGTACTCAAATTAAATCTCTTTACGAAACAGGAAAAATGCCTGAGACAGTAGAAGAGGAATCACATGCCCTATCTTATGATGAAGTAAAATCAAAAATGAGTGAAGAAAAATAACCCCAGAGAGACCTTGTCTCTCTTTTTATGTGCCGTTGAGAGAGGAAGAAGTATAGAATAGAGGAAATAGACCATGGGTTCGTGCATTTTGCTAAACTAAATGCAGAAAGGAGAGGTCTATGAATCTGAAAGAACTATACGAAGAAAGTAAAGGGATTGTAAATAAGTGCCGCAAAGAATACCATCTACATCTGTGGGAGAAAGAGGACTGAGACTGGATGATTATTATCTCTTTCATGAGCTTCTAAAGAATTACAAGGCAAGTCAGGGGAAAGAAAAACAAGAACAACTAGAACGTCTGATGGGAGGAGAATGTTTCAAAGGACGCAAGGCACTTCTAGGAGAATTAAGAGTGGTATTGAGTGATTTTAGATAAACTGAAAATAGGCAAAAAAGATCTTGACAAAGTTTGAAAAGTAGGTATAATAGAAAGAGTTGAAAAACTCAAGGTCCGTTGGTCAAGGGGTTAAGACACCGCCTTTTCACGGCGGTAACACGGGTTCGAATCCCGTACGGACTATGTGTGTATCGCAGGGACGAAAAAAGTAAAAAAAGTTTCAAAAAACTGTTGACATAGGTCAACAGCTGTGATATACTAATATAGTTGTCGCTTGAGAGAGATTGAGTGACAAAGACCTTTGAAAACTGAACAAGACGAACCAATGTGCAGGGCACTATAACTAAGGTTATAGTACTGAACAATGAAAAAACAATAAATCTGTCAGTGACAGAAATGAGTGAGAACTCAAACTTTTAATGAGAGTTTGATCCTGGCTCAGGACGAACGCTGGCGGCGTGCCTAATACATGCAAGTAGAACGCTGAAGGAGGAGCTTGCTTCTCTGGATGAGTTGCGAACGGGTGAGTAACGCGTAGGTAACCTGCCTGGTAGCGGGGGATAACTATTGGAAACGATAGCTAATACCGCATAATAGCAGTTATTGCATGATAACTGTTTGAAAGGTGCAATTGCACCACTACCAGATGGACCTGCGTTGTATTAGCTAGTTGGTGGGGTAACGGCTCACCAAGGCGACGATACATAGCCGACCTGAGAGGGTGATCGGCCACACTGGGACTGAGACACGGCCCAGACTCCTACGGGAGGCAGCAGTAGGGAATCTTCGGCAATGGACGGAAGTCTGACCGAGCAACGCCGCGTGAGTGAAGAAGGTTTTCGGATCGTAAAGCTCTGTTGTAAGAGAAGAACGAGTGTGAGAGTGGAAAGTTCACACTGTGACGGTATCTTACCAGAAAGGGACGGCTAACTACGTGCCAGCAGCCGCGGTAATACGTAGGTCCCGAGCGTTGTCCGGATTTATTGGGCGTAAAGCGAGCGCAGGCGGTTAGATAAGTCTGAAGTTAAAGGCTGTGGCTTAACCATAGTACGCTTTGGAAACTGTTTAACTTGAGTGCAAGAGGGGAGAGTGGAATTCCATGTGTAGCGGTGAAATGCGTAGATATATGGAGGAACACCGGTGGCGAAAGCGGCTCTCTGGCTTGTAACTGACGCTGAGGCTCGAAAGCGTGGGGAGCAAACAGGATTAGATACCCTGGTAGTCCACGCCGTAAACGATGAGTGCTAGGTGTTAGACCCTTTCCGGGGTTTAGTGCCGCAGCTAACGCATTAAGCACTCCGCCTGGGGAGTACGACCGCAAGGTTGAAACTCAAAGGAATTGACGGGGGCCCGCACAAGCGGTGGAGCATGTGGTTTAATTCGAAGCAACGCGAAGAACCTTACCAGGTCTTGACATCCCTCTGACCGCTCTAGAGATAGAGCTTTCCTTCGGGACAGAGGTGACAGGTGGTGCATGGTTGTCGTCAGCTCGTGTCGTGAGATGTTGGGTTAAGTCCCGCAACGAGCGCAACCCCTATTGTTAGTTGCCATCATTCAGTTGGGCACTCTAGCGAGACTGCCGGTAATAAACCGGAGGAAGGTGGGGATGACGTCAAATCATCATGCCCCTTATGACCTGGGCTACACACGTGCTACAATGGCTGGTACAACGAGTCGCAAGCCGGTGACGGCAAGCTAATCTCTTAAAGCCAGTCTCAGTTCGGATTGTAGGCTGCAACTCGCCTACATGAAGTCGGAATCGCTAGTAATCGCGGATCAGCACGCCGCGGTGAATACGTTCCCGGGCCTTGTACACACCGCCCGTCACACCACGAGAGTTTGTAACACCCGAAGTCGGTGAGGTAACCTTTTAGGAGCCAGCCGCCTAAGGTGGGATAGATGATTGGGGTGAAGTCGTAACAAGGTAGCCGTATCGGAAGGTGCGGCTGGATCACCTCCTTTCTAAGGATAAGGAACTGCACATTGGTCTTGTTTAGTCTTGAGAGGTCTTGTGGGGCCTTAGCTCAGCTGGGAGAGCGCCTGCTTTGCACGCAGGAGGTCAGCGGTTCGATCCCGCTAGGCTCCATTGGTGAGAGATCACCAAGTAATGCACATTGAAAATTGAATATCTATATCAAATAGTAACAAGAAAATAAACCGAAACGCTGTAAGTATTTAATGAGTTTTCTAATTTTTGAAAAAATTAGGTTAATAAGGTTAAGTTAATAAGGGCGCACGGTGGATGCCTTGGCACTAGGAGCCGAAGAAGGACGTGACAAACGACGATATGCCTTGGGTAGCTGTAAGTAAGCGATGATCCAGGGATTTCCGAATGGGGGAACCCAACAGGTACTACCTGTTACCCACATCTGTTAAGGATGTGAGGAGGAAGACGCAGTGAACTGAAACATCTAAGTAGCTGCAGGAAGAGAAAGCAAAAGCGATTGCCTTAGTAGCGGCGAGCGAAACGGCAGGAGGGCAAACCGAAGAGTTTACTCTTCGGGGTTGTAGGACTGCAATGTGGACTCAAAGATTATAGAAGAATGATTTGGGAAGATCAGCCAAAGAGAGTAATAGCCTCGTATTTAAAATAGTCTTTGTACCTAGCAGTATCCTGAGTACGGCGGGACACGCGAAATCCCGTCGGAATCTGGGAGGACCATCTCCCAACCCTAAATACTCCCTAGTGACCGATAGTGAACCAGTACCGTGAGGGAAAGGTGAAAAGCACCCCGGGAGGGGAGTGAAATAGAACCTGAAACCGTGTGCCTACAACAAGTTCGAGCCCGTTAATGGGTGAGAGCGTGCCTTTTGTAGAATGAACCGGCGAGTTACGATATGATGCGAGGTTAAGTTGAAGAGACGGAGCCGCAGGGAAACCGAGTCTGAATAGGGCGCATTAGTATCATGTCGTAGACCCGAAACCATGTGACCTACCCATGAGCAGGTTGAAGGTGCGGTAAGACGCACTGGAGGACCGAACCAGGGCACGTTGAAAAGTGCTTGGATGACTTGTGGGTAGCGGAGAAATTCCAAACGAACTTGGAGATAGCTGGTTCTCTCCGAAATAGCTTTAGGGCTAGCGTCGACATTAGAGATTCTTGGAGGTAGAGCACTGTTTGGGTGAGGGGTCCATCCCGGATTACCAATCTCAGATAAACTCCGAATGCCAAAGAATTATGGTCGGCAGTCAGACTGCGAGTGCTAAGATCCGTAGTCGAAAGGGAAACAGCCCAGACCACCAGCTAAGGTCCCAAAATAATTGTTAAGTGGAAAAGGATGTGGGGTTGCACAGACAACTAGGATGTTAGCTTAGAAGCAGCTATTCATTCAAAGAGTGCGTAATAGCTCACTAGTCGAGTGACCCTGCGCCGAAAATGTACCGGGGCTAAAACAATTTACCGAAGCTGTGGATACCTTTATAGGTATGGTAGGAGAGCGTTCTATGTGTGATGAAGGTATACCGTGAGGAGTGCTGGAACGCATAGAAGTGAGAATGCCGGTATGAGTAGCGAAAGACAGGTGAGAATCCTGTCCACCGTAAGACTAAGGTTTCCAGGGGAAGGCTCGTCCGCCCTGGGTTAGTCGGGACCTAAGGAGAGACCGAAAGGTGTATCCGATGGACAACAGGTTGATATTCCTGTACTAGAGTATGTAGTGATGGAGGGACGCAGTAGGCTAACTAAAGCAGACGATTGGAAGTGTCTGTCTAAGCAGTGAGGTGTGATATGAGTCAAATGCTTATATCTATAACATTGAGCTGTGATGGGGAGCGAAGTTTAGTAGCGAAGTTAGTGATGTCACACTGCCAAGAAAAGCTTCTAGCGTTTAAACATACTCTACCCGTACCGCAAACCGACACAGGTAGTCGAGGCGAGTAGCCTCAGGTGAGCGAGAGAACTCTCGTTAAGGAACTCGGCAAAATGACCCCGTAACTTCGGGAGAAGGGGTGCTGACTTTAAGTCAGCCGCAGTGAATAGGCCCAAGCAACTGTTTATCAAAAACACAGCTCTCTGCTAAATCGTAAGATGATGTATAGGGGGTGACGCCTGCCCGGTGCTGGAAGGTTAAGAGGAGTGCTTAGGAGTAATCCGAAGGTATGAATTGAAGCCCCAGTAAACGGCGGCCGTAACTATAACGGTCCTAAGGTAGCGAAATTCCTTGTCGGGTAAGTTCCGACCCGCACGAAAGGCGTAATGATTTGGGCACTGTCTCAACGAGAGACTCGGTGAAATTTTAGTACCTGTGAAGATGCAGGTTACCCGCGACAGGACGGAAAGACCCCATGGAGCTTTACTGCAGTTTGATATTGAGTGTCTGTACCACATGTACAGGATAGGTAGGAGTCTATGAGATCGGGACGCCAGTTTCGAAGGAGACGTTGTTGGGATACTACCCTTGTGTTATGGCCACTCTAACCCGGATAGGTTATCCCTATCGGAGACAGTGTCTGACGGGCAGTTTGACTGGGGCGGTCGCCTCCTAAAAGGTAACGGAGGCGCCCAAAGGTTCCCTCAGAATGGTTGGAAATCATTCGCAGAGTGTAAAGGTATAAGGGAGCTTGACTGCGAGAGCAACAACTCGAGCAGGGACGAAAGTCGGGCTTAGTGATCCGGTGGTTCCGTATGGAAGGGCCATCGCTCAACGGATAAAAGCTACCCTGGGGATAACAGGCTTATCTCCCCCAAGAGTTCACATCGACGGGGAGGTTTGGCACCTCGATGTCGGCTCGTCGCATCCTGGGGCTGTAGTCGGTCCCAAGGGTTGGGCTGTTCGCCCATTAAAGCGGCACGCGAGCTGGGTTCAGAACGTCGTGAGACAGTTCGGTCCCTATCCGTCGCGGGCGTAGGAAATTTGAGAGGATCTGCTCCTAGTACGAGAGGACCAGAGTGGACTTACCGCTGGTGTACCAGTTGTCTTGCCAAAGGCATCGCTGGGTAGCTATGTAGGGACGGGATAAACGCTGAAAGCATCTAAGTGTGAAACCCACCTCAAGATGAGATTTCCCATGATTTTATATCAGTAAGAGCCCTGAGAGATGATCAGGTAGATAGGTTAGAAGTGGAAGTGTGGTGACACATGTAGCGGACTAATACTAATAGCTCGAGGACTTATCCAAAGTAACTGAGGATACGAAGTGTAAGGTTTACTTGGTATTTGATAGATATTCAATTTTGAGTAGGTATTACTCAGAGTTAAGTGACGATAGCCTAGGAGATACACCTGTACCCATGCCGAACACAGTAGTTAAGCCCTAGAACGCCGGAAGTAGTTGGGGGTTGCCCCCTGTGAGATATGGAAGTCGCTTAGCTTTTATCCGCCATAGCTCAGTTGGTAGTAGCGCATGACTGTTAATCATGATGTCGTAGGTTCGAGTCCTACTGGCGGAGTATAGTAAGGGACGTTCTGATGAACGTTTTTTTTGCTCTTTGTCAACTGTAGCAGCTTGAAGTCAGCTAATATTTGAAGGGAACCAATTTGCTCCCCTCCTTAGCACAGAAATTACAGAGCCTTTATTTTTTTATTCGATGTTTTTCAATCTATTTCGCTCTGTAAGGAGAGAAATATGGTACCAAAAGCTCATAGCTTATCTCACACGCTGTGAATATAGAGGAAAGGTCATCTATAATCAATTTTGAAATAGATGATTTTTTCTCTTTTCTTTCAGTATTTTTTATTTTTTTGTTCGTTTAGATTGCTATTTTCACTTTACAGGAATTTTGGACTAAAGTTTTTAAATTTTTGATATCCTAATACTATAAAAAAATGAAATGGAGATTATTGAGGATGTTTCAAGATATCTATGAACAAATTATTGAATTTTGTGATGCTGTTGAGCAGGAGTACAAAGGGTTATTTGCTGATAAAACGAAATGGGAAACCACACATCTTGGTTATTTGCATTATTATTTAATTCGCTATAAGATTACTGATGAAAGAGATTTTATTATCTATCATTTTAGAACATCTTATCGTTTATTTTTAGAAAAATTTGTGATGAAAAGGAATTTTATTTCTAATTGAGTCAAGGTTATTAAAAAACGAACAATAAACAACTAATTAGATTATATTAATAGTAATTAACAATTATTTTTCTTTAGATATTTTTAAATGGAGAGAATTTCCAGATGTTTCTACGCTGACTCTTGAAAAAATGATGAAGTTTTATTATAATAAATTGTAAGATATGATTGCGGGTGAGACTCCTGCCATGTATATGAGAAAGGAAGAGCCTAGCGGCTCAGACAAGATTATGACTTCAGTTGTTGTTGTAGGTACCCAATGGGGCGATGAAGGTAAAGGGAAAATTACAGATTTTCTTTCAGCTAATGCAGAGGTGATTGCTCGTTACCAAGGTGGTGATAATGCTGGTCACACAATTGTGATTGATGGCAAGAAATTTAAGTTGCACTTGATTCCATCAGGTATTTTCTTCCCTGAAAAAATTTCAGTTATTGGGAATGGGATGGTTGTGAACCCGAAATCTCTTGTGAAAGAGTTGAGCTATCTTCATGAGGAAGGTGTGACAACTGATAACTTGCGTATTTCTGATCGTGCACATGTCATTTTGCCATATCATATTGAATTAGACCGTTTGCAAGAAGAAGCTAAAGGCGACAATAAAATCGGGACTACTATCAAGGGTATTGGTCCAGCATATATGGATAAGGCTGCTCGTGTAGGGATTCGAATTGCAGATCTTTTGGATAAGGATATTTTCCGTGAACGCTTGGAACGCAATCTTTCGGAAAAGAATCGTTTGTTTGAAAAATTGTATGACAGTACGCCTATTTCAATTGATGATATTTTTGAAGAGTACTATGAGTATGGCCAACAAATCAAGCAGTATGTGACAGATACATCCGTTATCTTGAACGATGCACTTGATAACGGTAAACGTGTACTTTTTGAAGGTGCACAAGGTGTCATGTTGGACATTGACCAAGGCACTTATCCATTTGTTACTTCTTCAAACCCTGTCGCTGGTGGTGTGACAATTGGTTCTGGTGTTGGTCCAAGTAAAATTGATAAGGTTGTAGGTGTATGTAAAGCTTATACGAGTCGTGTAGGTGACGGACCTTTCCCAACTGAGTTGTTTGATGAAGTGGGAAATCGCATTCGTGAAGTAGGTCATGAGTATGGTACAACAACTGGCCGTCCACGTCGTGTGGGTTGGTTTGACTCAGTTGTGATGCGTCATAGTCGCCGTGTATCTGGGATTACCAATCTTTCATTGAATTCTATTGATGTTTTGAGCGGTTTGGATACTGTGAAAATCTGTGTGGCCTATGATCTCGATGGTCAACGTATCGACCACTACCCAGCTAGTCTTGAACAGTTGAAACGTTGCAAACCTATCTACGAAGAATTGCCAGGGTGGTCAGAAGACATCACAGGAGTTCGTAATTTGGAAGATCTTCCTGAGAATGCGCGTAACTATGTTCGTCGTGTGAGTGAATTGGTTGGCGTTCGTATTTCGACATTCTCAGTAGGTCCTGGTCGTGAACAAACCAATATTTTAGAAAGTGTTTGGTCTTAAGAAAATTTTTAAGATTTATTTAAGACAGGTCGGGTATACTATAGACAGTTACAAGAAGACCTCCTAACTTGTTGTAACAAATATCCTAAACTTTTCTTTTTCATAATAATCTCCCTACTAAGTCACCCCATTGGGTGGCTTTTTTTTAGTTCATAAGTCCTATATAGGCTTCTACTTGACTTTTTAAAATAAAGAAAAAAACAGTGGGATAGAAATCTCTAGACTAAGTCTCGATTTGGTAAACCTATATCTGTAAGATTTCAACATTTGAGTAAATTGGTTAATGTTGTGAATGGAGAAAAGAAGTTTTGGTAAAAGTAGCTTTTTGAATTCTAAAATACCAACAAACAGTTCAATCTACTAATAAATTATAGGTGTACAACTAAGCAAAAATGAGGTTGGGATTTTTGATCCCAGCCTCTTCAGTGAACTATTTTCTTTAGAATTTATAAGTTAGATAAAATTAAATTTTTTGTAAATTAGCTTATTTGATAACTTGGTTTCCTGATTTGTCATTTTGAATTTGGTTCATTTCGTGCATAAAAACATCTGCTTTCAGTTTATCTGTGATGATACTGACACTTATTAGCTTATTTAGATTTTTCTCATATCCTTCTAAAAAAATAGGATTTCTAATTTTCATGGTTAACTTTGCACAATTAAAGGGACGTTTTTTAATGGTTATTTGTTCGATATCTTGAAGTTTAAATTGATAATGTAATATGCTGAGGCCTCTGCTACTATAGGTATAATACTGAACAGTATTGTTTTTATGAACTTCTAATTTTACTCCATTTATGAAGAGATAATACCCCAT
This sequence comes from Streptococcus oralis subsp. dentisani, assembly GCF_007475365.1. Classification (NCBI taxonomy): domain Bacteria; kingdom Bacillati; phylum Bacillota; class Bacilli; order Lactobacillales; family Streptococcaceae; genus Streptococcus; species Streptococcus oralis. The sequence continues at coordinate 1,470,268 of NZ_CP034442.1, forward strand.
AAACCATAGAAGAAGTGGAGCATAAATCAGTACGATTGCTATAATAATCTTGTCTGTAAAATCGGTATTATAAGCTATCAGATGCTTTAGAATCCAGAGAATCATAACAGATAAAGATATCATGAATGGTCCCCCTGCTCTATTAAATTGATTTTTATATGGAAACATTAAGGTAAATTTTGGTTTATCCAGTAATAACTCTAATTTCATCATTTACCCTTTCATATTGTTTATTGTATAAATTTCAGTATATTCATCTCTTGAACTTTCTATGTCAGTTATCTCCATTATTTTAAGTTCATGATTTCTGATTTTCTATCAATTTTGCTAATATTATACTCTTTTTAAAACATTATTTCTACAATCCAGCGATTTGATAATATCTAAAGTTAGTCAGTGTAAATATTATAGAGCTCTTTTTTTGTCTAGGAAAACATGCTATAATGATAGAATTGATTAAGCAGGAAAAGAGAGAAGCTATGGGTTATACAGTTGAAGAAAAAGAAGCTTTTATGAAAGAGGCCTTGAAAGAGGCAGAGATTGCTCTGGAACACGATGAAATTCCAATTGGTTGTGTGATTGTCAAGGATGGAGAGATCATTGGTCGGGGGCATAATGCGCGCGAGGAGTTGCAACGGGCGGTTATGCATGCAGAAATCATGGCCATAGAAAATGCGAATGCAAGTGAAGAGAGTTGGCGTCTGCTTGATTGTACGTTGTTTGTGACCATTGAGCCTTGTGTTATGTGTAGTGGGGCGATTGGACTTGCCCGTATTCCAAATGTAGTTTACGGGGCTAAAAACCAGAAATTTGGTGCTGCTGGTAGTTTGTACGACATCTTGACAGATGAACGTCTTAATCACCGTGTAGAGGTCGAAACGGGAATTTTGGAAGATGAATGTGCAGCTATTATGCAAGACTTTTTCCGAAATCGACGAAAAAAATAATTTTTCTTTTAAAATGAATAGGAATGTGATATAATAAATAGTGGAGCAACAGTTCTGCGTGAAGCGGGTCAGGGGAGGAATCCAGCAGCCCTAAGCGAGTGTGAATTGTGTGCTCTTTTTTCGTGCTTTTTTCGAATAAATAAGATAAAATAGCCTAGAATAAATGATAATAGAAAAGAGTATAATATGAAAATTCGTGGTTTTGAATTGGTTTCGAGTTTTACAGATAAAAATTTGCTACCGAAGCGTGAGACAGCCCATGCAGCTGGTTATGATTTAAAGGTCGCGGAACGCACTGTGATTGCTCCAGGAGAGATTGTTCTCGTTCCGACAGGTGTTAAGGCCTATATGCAGCCGACAGAAGTTCTCTATCTTTATGATCGTTCATCAAACCCTCGTAAGAAGGGCTTGGTCTTGATTAACTCAGTTGGGGTCATTGATGGGGATTATTATGGAAATCCTGGAAATGAGGGACATATCTTTGCGCAGATGAAAAACATTACTGATCAGGAAGTGGTTCTTGAAGTTGGGGAACGTGTGGTTCAGGCTGTCTTTGCACCATTTTTAATCGCAGACGGAGATGAGGCAGACGGCGTGCGAACTGGTGGATTTGGATCAACAGGGCACTAAGATGAAGATTATCTTTGTACGTCATGGGGAACCAGATTACCGTGAGTTAGAGGAACGTTCTTATACAGGTTTTGGGATGGATTTGGCCCCCTTATCTGAGAAGGGACGACAACAAGCTCAGGAACTTTGCCAAAATCCCTTACTACAATCAGCTAACTTACTAGTGACTTCAGCAGTAACGAGAGCTTTAGAAACAGCTTTTTATGTTTCTTGTGCTACTGGCCTCCCTTTGAGGGTGGAGCCTTTGTTACACGAATGGCAGGTTTATGAAAGTGGTATAGAGAATTTTGAAAGAGCTAGATGTCTGTTTTTAGAAAGCAAGGGGGAGTTGCTTCCTAATAGTTCTATTCAATATGAGACAGCTGCGGAGATGAAGTCTCGTTTTCTAGAATGCATGACTAAGTATCGAGAACATCAGACTGTGGTAGTTGTCGCTCATCGAATGCTCATGCGCCAGTTTGTACCTAATGAAAAAATTGATTTTTGCCAAGTGATAGAGTGTGAGATAGAGATTTAGAAAGAGGTTTATCATCGCAAAGAAAAAAGCGACATTTGTATGTCAAAATTGTGGGTATAATTCCCCTAAATATCTAGGACGTTGTCCCAACTGTGGATCTTGGTCTTCTTTTGTCGAGGAAGTTGAGATTGCAGAGGTCAAGAATGCGCGTGTGTCCTTGACAGGTGAAAAAACCAAACCTATGAAACTGGCTGAAGTAACTTCTATCAATGTCAATCGAACCAAGACTGAGATGGAGGAATTTAACCGAGTGCTTGGTGGAGGAGTGGTACCGGGGAGTCTCGTCCTTATCGGTGGGGATCCAGGGATTGGGAAATCAACCCTTCTCTTACAAGTCTCGACTCAGCTGTCCCAAGTAGGGACTGTTCTCTATGTCAGCGGGGAGGAGTCTGCCCAGCAGATTAAACTCCGTGCAGAACGCTTGGGAGATATTGATAGTGAGTTTTATCTCTATGCAGAGACCAATATGCAGAGTGTTCGTGCAGAAGTAGAAAGAATTCAGCCAGACTTTCTCATTATCGATTCCATCCAGACCATTATGTCTCCTGAGATTTCAGGGGTGCAAGGTTCTGTGTCTCAGGTGCGTGAGGTGACGGCTGAGCTTATGCAGCTGGCTAAGACTAATAACATTGCCATTTTTATCGTAGGGCATGTGACCAAGGAAGGGACCTTGGCTGGTCCGCGTATGTTGGAGCATATGGTAGATACAGTGCTTTACTTTGAAGGGGAACGTCACCATACCTTTCGTATCTTGAGAGCAGTCAAAAACCGTTTTGGTTCCACTAATGAGATTGGCATCTTTGAGATGCAGTCGGGCGGATTGGTTGAGGTGCTCAATCCGAGTCAAGTTTTTCTAGAGGAGCGTTTGGATGGGGCTACTGGCTCGTCAATCGTTGTGACCATGGAAGGGACCCGTCCGATTTTAGCAGAAGTTCAAGCCTTGGTGACACCGACTATGTTTGGAAATGCCAAGCGTACTACGACAGGTCTTGATTTCAATCGTGCGAGTCTGATTATGGCTGTTTTGGAAAAACGGGCAGGACTTCTCTTGCAAAATCAGGATGCCTATCTCAAATCTGCTGGTGGGGTCAAATTGGATGAGCCCGCTATTGATTTAGCCGTTGCGGTTGCTATTGCTTCGAGTTACAAGGACAAGCCTACCAATCCTCAGGAATGTTTTGTGGGTGAACTGGGCTTGACTGGAGAAATTCGGCGTGTGAATCGTATCGAGCAGCGCATCAATGAAGCTGCTAAACTGGGCTTTACTAAGATTTATGTACCTAAAAATTCCTTGACAGGAATCACTCCACCCAAGGAAATTCAGGTGATTGGAGTGACAACGATTCAGGAAGTTCTGAAAATGGTCTTTGCATAATCTGTGACAAATTCTCTTAAAAATGATAAGATAGGAGAAATATTTGATTGTCAAATTTTTGAGGAGGGAATCGTGTCGTATTTTGAACAGTTTATGCAAGCCAATCAGGCTTATGTTGCCCTTCATGGGAAATTAAATCTGCCACTTAAGCCGAAAACAAGAGTAGCAATTGTGACCTGTATGGACTCACGGCTACACGTCGCGCAAGCTCTGGGTCTGGCACTTGGGGATGCCCATATCTTGCGGAATGCGGGTGGTCGAGTAACTGAGGACATGATTCGTTCACTGGTGATTTCCCAGCAACAAATGGGGACAAGAGAAATTGTGGTGCTTCACCATACAGACTGTGGAGCTCAAACTTTTCAAAATGAAAGTTTTCATGAACATTTGAAACACGAGCTCGGAGTTGATGTGTCTGATCAAGATTTTTTACCATTCCAGGATGTTGAAGAGAGTGTGAGAGAGGACATGCAGTTGCTTCGAGAATCTCCACTGATTCCTGATGATGTGGTTATTTCAGGTGCTGTCTATGATGTGGATACAGGAAGTATGAGAGAAGTATACTAACTTTGTCTCGAAAAAATTTCATCCTAGCATAAAATCGATTGTTAAAATGTAGAATTTTTAGTTTTAATATAGCTAATATAAAATAGTATAAAACAAGGGTATAAATGTTTACTCTTGTTTTATTTTTGATTGAAAAATAAAGGAAAAAGCGCTACAATGGTAGATGGAAAATGTTGTGTAAAAAACAAGTGATACATAAATACCGGAGGAAATCATGTCTTTTTCTGATTTAAAGCTGTTTGCCCTTTCTTCTAATAGAGAATTGGCAGAGCGTGTGGCGCAAGAAATTGGGATAGAGTTGGGGAAATCGACTGTTCGCCAATTTTCAGATGGAGAGATTCAGGTCAACATTGAAGAATCAATCCGTGGAAAACACGTCTTTATCCTACAATCAACTAGTTCACCTGTAAATGATAATTTACTTGAAATTTTGATTATGGTGGACGCATTGAAGCGGGCTAGTGCAGAATCTGTCAATGTTGTCATGCCTTACTATGGCTATGCACGTCAGGATAGAAAAGCAAGAGCGCGTGAGCCAATCACTGCAAAACTCGTTGCAAACATGCTAGAAGTTGCTGGCGTAGATCGTTTGTTGACGATTGATTTGCATGCTGCACAGATTCAGGGATTCTTTGATATTCCTGTAGATCACTTGATGGGTGCTCCATTGATTGCGGACTATTTTGAACGTCGTGGCATGGTTGGCTCTGACTACGTGGTTGTCAGCCCAGACCATGGTGGGGTGACTCGTGCTCGTAAATTGGCAGAGTTTTTGAAAACTCCGATTGCGATTATTGACAAACGCCGTAGTGTAGATAAGATGAATACCAGTGAAGTGATGAACATCATTGGTAAGGTAGAAGGTAAGACTTGTATCTTGATTGACGATATGATCGATACAGCTGGAACTATTTGTCATGCGGCGGATGCTCTTGCTGAAGCAGGTGCTGTTGAAGTTTACGCAAGCTGTACGCACCCAGTTCTTTCAGGGCCAGCTATGGACAATATCCAAAAATCAGCTATTAAGAAATTGGTTGTTTTGGATACTATCTACCTACCAGAAGAGCGTTTGATTGATAAGATTGAACAAATTTCGATTGCTCATCTTCTAGGCGATGCTATTATCCGTATCCACGAAAAACGTCCTCTTTCTCCTCTATTTAGTATTGAGAAAACCATTTAAATCGGGCATCTGAAAATCTATGACCCTTCAAAAGTAGAGAAGTCCTCCTTAGATAGTGATGAAGTATCATTTTCAGAGGTAATGATTAAGGAAAAATCTCCTAAAATGTTCGTCTTTTAGACATTTCTATCAGCTATTGCTAGTAAAAAAATCGCTTGCACGGCTTGTGTAGAGAAACTTTTCTTCATTTTACTAGATTTTTTCAAAAAAATTTTAATAAATACTTGACAACAGCCATATATATGATATACTTGTAGGTAATAAGGCCTGTCCTTATAAATTAAATAAGAAATTAAAGAGGAGATAAAACAATGAAAAAAGTTTTATTATCATCAGTAGCAGCACTTGCAGTATTTTCTGCAGCAGCTCCAGTTTTTGCTCAAGGTGAAAACCCAAATTCTTCTAACCAATTGATCCAAAAGAAATACATTTCTGAACGTGATATTGCTGATGAAGTTAACCGTCAAGTAGCAGCTCACGAAGCTGAAATCAACGAAGAAGCTGAACGCCAACCAGCAGTTGTAGCAGCTAAAGCAGCTCTTGAAGCATACGGTTCAGGTCACCTTTACGGTGAATATGTAGCTAAAGTTGAAGCAGCTCGTACAGAAGCTCGTAACATCGTTCGTAACCGTTACATTCAAGTTATGCAAGAAAAAATCCGTACTGCTCCTGGATTTAACCACTATAACGATCCAGTTAAAGATCAAGAAGACAACAACAAACGCATCGCTGACGACCAAGAAGCACAAGGTAAGGGATCAGGTAAAGGATCAGCTAAACCAACAGATGGTAAAGGATCAGCAGATGGTAAAGGATCAGCTACTCCAGAACCAGGTAAACCAGGTGCTGTAGATCAAGCTAAAAAAGCTGACGATGCAGCTAAAAAAGCTGGTGTAGCAGCTAAAGCTGGTCAAAAAGCTCTTCCAAAAACACACGCTGCTAAATAATTCATTGATTTGATGAAGTAGCCCATCACTGAAACTTCGTTTCAGTGATTTTTTTGGTAAAAGTGGAAAAGATGAAGGAGAAAAGATGAGTAGACGTTCTAAGAAAAAGAATTTGTCCATTTGGAAAATTATTGCTTCCGTAGTCGCAGTAGCTATTGTTGCGGTTGGTGGGTATTTTATCATTAATAGCCTTTCTACTCCCAACGACTCAACTAACGAGCCAAAAGTTACTCAGGAAACTAAAAAACCAGCCTATACAGCCAGCGCAGAAGAAAAGGAATACCTTTCAAATAAATTTAAGGGCTTAACTTCGACCAACTCGGAGACAATTGCCTATGTCTATGCTCCTGGTACACAGTTAGATGAGCCTGTTGTTCAAACAAAGGACAATGAAACCTACCTCAATAAAACCTTTGAAGGGGACAATGTTCCTTATCTAGGTGCTGTATTTATGGATACGGACAATAAGAAAGATTTTAGTGATCGTTTGACATGGTTGTTTGCCCATGCGAGAGGAAGTAAACTTGGCGATCATCGTATGTTTAATGATGTGAACTATTATAGCCGTCAAGACTATTTTGATGAGCATCCTTATGTTGTTATCGAAACACCTGAGAGAAAGTTCTATTATGAAGCTGTTGCGATGATTATTGTACCAGAAGAGACAGCCTTCTATCGCACTAGTTTTGATGATGACAAAGATTTTGAAAAACAGTTAACTACTATTTACGATACAGCAGAGGTTAAAAAACCAAATGTGAAAGTATCTGCTAAGGATAAGTACCTTGTTCTTTCTACTTGTCGTGAAGAGGATGATACGATTCGTGCTAATCTCTATCTTCGCCAAATTCCTGATTCAGAGATGAGTGAGTTTGTCAAACAACATGGAGAGAAATTGACTTATAAACCAACCAGATCATAAAACCAAATCCTCCTAAAGTCAGATAAGATGATTTTAAGAGGATTTTTTGCATTCAGATAATTCATAGTCAAAATCTGTAAGCCTTTTCAAAATATGCTATACTGAGAAAAAAGGAGGATTTCTATGAGTCAAGAATTTATCAATCCGAGTGATGGTGTGATTCGTCAGTATCTGGCGACCAGTAAAACGTTAGCGGTAGTGGGTTTGTCTGACCGTGAGGAAACAACTAGCAATCGAGTGACCAAGGAAATGCAGGCTCGGGGCTATAAAATCATTCCAGTTAATCCCAAGGCTGCAGGTGGGGAAATCTTGGGAGAGAGGGCTTATGCGAGTCTAGCTGAGATTCCTTTTCCTGTGGATATTGTTAATGTATACCGACGGAGCGAATTTTTACCAGATGTGGCGCGTGATTTTCTCAAGGCTGATGCCAAGATTTTCTGGGCACAACTGGGACTTGAAAGCCTAGAAGCAGAAGAAATCTTGCGTGCTGGAGGATGCGACGACATCGTAATGAATCGCTGTATCAAGAGAGAACATACACGCTTAATTCTTGAACAATAAAAGGTAGCCATGGGCTACCTTTTGTGTCATAAAGTACCAATCAATGCTTGCATGCCAAGACTGGTGAGGATGATGGCAATCCAGCAAAGGGCTCCGAGGACAATAGATTTGCCACTGGATCTAACCATGCCAATCAGATTGGTTTTGAGACCGATGGCACTCATGGCCATGACGATAAGGAATTTGGAGAGTTGCTTGAGAGGTGCAAAGAAGTCACTGCTGACACCTAATGAAGTGAGAATGGTAGTTAGCAGAGAAGCCAAGATAAAGTAAAGGATAAAAAGTGGGAAAACTTTTTTCAGTTGTACGCCTTGTTTATTTTCTTGTTGGCGACTTTGCCAGTAGGAGAGAAAGAGAGTGATGGGAATGATCGCTAAGGTGCGTGTGAGTTTAACAATGGTTGCAGACTCGAGGGTATTGGTCTGATAAAGACTGTCCCAGGCACTAGCTGTGGCCGTTACAGAAGAAGTATCATTGACCGCAGTTCCTGCAAAGAGGGCAAAGCCGTCATTAGATAGGTGAAGCCAGGTTCCTAGAGTTGGAAAGATGAGCGCAGCCAAGATATTGAAGAAAAAGATAACGGAAATGGCTTGGGCAACCTCCTTTTCTTTGGCATGGATAACGGGTGCTGTAGCAGCAATGGCAGAGCCACCACAGATAGAAGAACCCACTCCAATCAAGGTAGCTAGTTTTGTGTCTAGCGCAAAGAAACGCTGGAAGAGGTAGGCGACGATTAAGGAAATAGAAATGGTGGAAAGGATGACAGGGAGTGAAGATTGTCCAACTGCGAAGACTTGCGAGATATTGAGACCAAAACCGAGTAAGATAACGGCATACTGGAGCAATTTTTTGGAACTAAAGGTCAATCCAGCATCCAGTTGTTTGTAGGGTGAGAGCCAGGGGTGAAGAAGCATTCCAGCAAAAATTGCAAAGACAGGTGCACCCACGACGGGGAAAAATCCTCCCAGGAACCAAGATACGATAGAAATGAGAAGGCAGGCCAAGATTCCTGCTCCATTTTTTGATAAAAATGACATATAAACCTCCGAAAATAAGCACTTATTATTATAGACCTGTCGAGAAGAAAAGTAAAACAGAAAGTGAAAAATGCAGGTTTCAGATGGATTTTGCGGTCAGGGAGCTTTTGTAGTATAATAGTACTATGTTCTGTAAGCAAGGGGGTATCTATGGACTTAACCAAGCGCTTTAATAAACAATTAGATAAGATTCAAGTGTCCTTGATTCGTCAGTTTGACCAGGCAATTTCAGAGACCCCTGGAGTTCTGCGTTTGACCTTGGGGGAACCTGATTTTACAACGCCAGATCATGTCAAGGAGGCAGCCAAGCGAGCCATTGACCAGAACCAGTCCTACTATACAGGGATGAGCGGTTTACTGACCTTGCGCCAGGCAGCCAGTGATTTTGTAAAAGAAAAATACCAGCTAGATTATAATCCTGAAAATGAAATTTTGGTTACAATTGGGGCGACAGAGGCTTTATCTGCTACTTTGACAGCTATTTTGGAAGAGGGAGACAAGGTGCTCTTGCCAGCTCCTGCTTATCCAGGATATGAGCCTATTGTCAACCTAGTTGGGGCAGAGATTGTCGAGATTGATACAACTGAAAATGGTTTTGTCTTGACTCCTGAAATGTTGGAGAAGGCAATTTTGGAGCAGGGGGACAAGCTCAAAGCGGTTATTCTCAACTATCCAGCCAATCCGACAGGAATTACCTATAGTCGGGAGCAGCTGGAAGCCTTGGCTGCTGTTTTACGTAAATACGAGATTTTTGTGGTCTGTGATGAGGTTTACTCAGAATTAACCTATACAGGCGAAGCCCATGTATCTCTGGGAACTATGCTGAGAGACCAGGCTATTATCATCAATGGCTTATCTAAGTCCCATGCCATGACTGGTTGGCGTTTAGGTTTTATCTTAGCACCAGCAAACTTCACAGCTCAACTCATCAAGAGTCACCAGTACTTGGTCACTGCCGCAAATACCATGGCCCAACATGCTGCAGTAGAAGCCTTGACCGCTGGTAAAAACGACGCAGAGCCTATGAAGAAGGAATACATCCAGCGTCGAGATTATATCATCGAAAAGATGACTGCTCTTGGTTTTGAGATTATCAAACCAGACGGTGCCTTCTATATCTTTGCTAAGATTCCAGAAGGTTACAATCAAGACTCCTTTGCTTTTCTGAAGGATTTTGCCCAGAAGAAGGCTGTTGCTTTTATCCCTGGTGCTGCCTTTGGGCGTTACGGAGAAGGCTATGTTCGCCTCTCTTATGCGGCCAGCATGGAAACAATCAGGGAGGCCATGAAACGACTTGAGGAGTATATGAGAGAAGCATGATCCAGTCTATCACGAGTCAAGGTCTCGTACTCTACAATCGTAACTTTCGGGAGGATGATAAGCTAGTCAAAATCTTCACCGAGCAGGCTGGCAAGCGCATGTTTTTCGTCAAACACGCTGGTCAATCTAAACTAGCTCCGGTTATTCAGCCCTTGGTACTAGCTCGGTTTCTCTTGCGAATCAATGATGACGGCCTTAGCTACATCGAGGACTACCATGAGGTGATGACCTTTCCCAAGATTAATAGTGATCTCTTTGTCATGGCTTATGCAACCTATGTGGCTGCTCTTGCAGATGCTAGTTTGCAGGATAATCAGCAGGATGCTCCCTTGTTTGCTTTTTTGCAAAAGACTTTGGAGTTGATGGAAGCAGGCCTAGATTATCAGGTCTTAACCAATATTTTTGAAATTCAAATCTTGACTCGATTTGGAATCAGCCTTAATTTTAATGAGTGTGTCTTTTGCCATCGGGTCGGTCAGGCCTTTGACTTTTCTTTTAAATATGGAGCCTGTCTTTGCCCAGAGCATTATCATGAAGATGAGAGACGTTGCCATCTCAATCCCAATATCCCTTATCTGCTCAATCAATTTCAAGCCATTGATTTTGAAACCTTGGAGACTATTTCGCTCAAGCCTGAAATCAAGCAAGACTTGCGCAAGTTTATAGATCAAATCTACGAAGAGTATGTTGGAATTCACTTAAAATCAAAGAAATTTATTGATTCCCTAGCAGACTGGGGACAATTACTAAAAGAGGAAGACAAATGAAAAAAATCGCAGTAGATGCTATGGGGGGCGATTATGCACCTCAAGCTATCGTTGAGGGTGTCAATCAAGCCCTTACTGACTTTTCAGATATTGAGATTCAACTCTATGGAGATGAAGGCAAGATCAAGCAATATCTAACAGCGACAGAGCGTATCAGTATTATCCATACGGATGAGAAAATTGACTCAGATGATGAGCCGACAAAAGCAATCCGTAAGAAGAAAAATGCCAGCATGGTATTAGCAGCCAAGGCAGTCAAAGAGGGAGAAGCAGACGCCGTCCTCTCAGCTGGGAACACAGGTGCTTTGTTGGCTGCAGGATTCTTCATCGTGGGTCGTATCAAAAATATCGACCGTCCAGGACTCATGTCTACCTTGCCGACCATTGATGGCAAAGGGTTTGATATGCTAGATCTCGGTGCCAATGCGGAAAATACAGCCCATCATCTGCACCAATACGCTGTTTTGGGTTCCTTTTATGCGAAAAATGTTCGTGGGATTTCGAAACCACGTGTTGGTTTGCTCAACAATGGAACAGAAAGTAGCAAGGGCGATCCGCTTCGTAAGGAGACATACGACTTGCTAGTGGCTGATGAAAGTTTGAACTTTGTCGGAAACGTGGAAGCACGTGATCTGATGAATGGCGTTGCGGATGTTGTCGTAACAGATGGTTTCACGGGAAACGCTGTGCTCAAATCTATTGAAGGGACAGCCATGGGTATCATGGGCTTGCTTAAGACAGCTATCACAGGTGGTGGTCTTCGAGCGAAACTAGGTGCTCTTCTTCTCAAGGATAGCCTTAAAGGTTTGAAAAAGCAACTCAACTATTCAGATGTTGGTGGAGCGGTCTTGTTTGGTGTTAAGGCACCGGTTGTCAAGACTCATGGCTCAAGTGATGCCAAGGCTGTGTATAGTACGATTCGCCAGATTCGTACCATGCTAGAAACAGACGTAGTCGCCCAGACTGCGCGTGAATTTTCAGGAGAATAAAAAGATGACAGAAAAAGAAATTTTTGACCGTATTGTAACCATTATCCAAGAGCGACAGGGAGAGGACTTTGTCGTAACAGAAGCCTTGAGTTTGAAAGATGACCTAGATGCGGACTCAGTGGACTTGATGGAGTTCGTCTTGACACTAGAAGATGAATTCGGAATTGAAATCAGTGATGAGGAAATTGACCAACTGCAAAGTGTAGCAGATGTGGTCAGAACTATTAAAGGTAAGATATAGCAAAAAGCAACATGCAAGTCATGTTGTTTTTTTTGTTTGCAGAAAAAAGAAAAATGTTAAAATTTTTTGTAGAGATTGCGAATAAAGAGATAAGAAAGAAAAAAGGAGGAACGTTTATGTACGTGACCGGTTTTTATCCGTGGTTCATTAAGTGGTTTTTAAAATAAAAATGAATGAATTGTTCATTTTCGAATTGTTTTTCGAATAGATAGGTAAGAAGAAAAGGAAGGAGAGAAAAAAAGATTTCAGTAATTTATCCAATCTGGTTTTTAAAATGGTTTAAAATCTAGAAGTCGTAAACTAAAAAATAGAAATAAAGGAGAAAAAAGATGACAAACTTTGACAAAATGGAACAGAACTTTGTAACTCTTACAGAAGAAGAGTTGATGGATGTGGATGGGGGTTCTGTTACTGCTGTGGTAGTAGGGGGCATCCTACTTATTGGCGGTATTGCTTGGGGATACTTTATGTGATAATAGGAGGATAAAATGAATATGAATAATTTAAATAATTGGCCAGAGTTGACAGAAGACGAATTAATGAATACTGATGGAGGCGTGATCACATTCGCTACGATTGGTATTGGAGTGACTATTTTCCTTGGCGGTAGATTAATCGGGCAAGATTTAAAGCGTAGGTTTGGATAAAAAGTGATTAGGTATGAAAAATCGAAAAAATTTAATAGGCGTGCTTTTAATCAGTTTTGGAGCACTCTGCGTTCTAGGTGATTTAAATGTAATTACCTTTAAAGTTGATCAGTATGTAGGCTCGGAATTATGGATTCCAATCCTTATTTTAATGATGAGTTATTTGGATTCAGGCAAAAACAAGGTTTAAAGAGAACTATTGTTAGTGTGTGGGAAATACTATTGAATAGTCATCTTTTAGTTACTATCAATGAAAAAAGAACTAAAAAAATGGAGAAATAAACGAAGATTTCAGAAGAATTTTCAGTAATTATTATATCAGCTTCAGGAATAGTAGGGCTTTTGGTTGGAGTAGCTATTGGATTAGCCAGTATTATTTAAAAAGGAGAGAGAAAAATGAAAAAACTGGATGAAAAATTCGATATCATGACAGAAGCAGACTTATCTGTTACTGAGGGAGGCTTCATTGTTACTACTTCCACAGCAATAGCTTGGGGTGTATTAGGAGTAGCTTCTTATATGTATGGGCGTTATCTAGGAAGTAGACGCTAAGCTAAAAATTTGGGATAAAGTATGTAAGGAAATCAATTATGAATCACAACCTTAATCTCAATACATTGTTACCTAAACTAGCCACTATAGTTCCTTTGTTGGCAATAGCTCTTAATCTCGCGCTTCATGTGATTCGTACAGGTTCATTAGTATACTTTGATTGGAAATGGACTGTAGTTGGTTTACTTGCTTCGGGCTATTTTGGTATTTTTTGCAAAGATTTGTCAAAAGATAATCAAAACTATAAATGATGAATCTGAATGAAAAGGATTTTGTGCATGTGAATGGCGGAGTTTTTCCGCCTTTCTTATCAGGTAAATAGGAGTCTACCATGAAACAATTCTTATTAGGATTTGCTGAGGGGTATTTTATCGTATCGCTCATTATCTACATCGTAACGTATTTGATTTTGAAAAATCCGATCAATACCCTATTTTATCCAGAAACCTATCCGATTCTGCTTGGGTTGTTTTATGTAGGATACAAGTACAAAACAAAAGAAAGCAAGATTGGAAATTGATGGACCATCAGATTGGAGTTTGGGATGAAAGTTGTTCAATTACTACGCAAAGCTTGGCTAGAGACCACTGTATTATTTAGCTCGATGGCTTATCTAATTATTAGAATCGTAGCTGATGTAAACAAAATAAATCTACCTACATGGTTTGAATATTTTGATATACCTACGATTTCATTATTCTTGATGACCTTTATCTTACTTTATAGAAGTGAAGAAAAAGATAACAAACGATGACAACATGAGTCTGATCTCTGTAGCTCCAGCATAAAATAAATCTTGGAGTGTTAGACCAATGAACCATAATCTGCATTTAGTGAGGAAGGTGTCCGTATGTTAAAAAAGAAGTGATCTTATTAGGGGGTCTTCTACTAGTACGCATTGTACTTTCTATCCTTCAAGTTTTAATGGACTATAGGCTATTACCAGGGAAGTATAGTGTAAATTTCATGGAAGTCTCAGACTTATTCTCTTATCCCCTACTTCTTTTAATCATTTACATAGCGGTAAAATACCATACTATTCTCAAAAGAGAAAGTAAAGAAAGTAATGAGAACCGAAATGAATAAGATTTTAAAATCCTTCATTGTATTTATTTTTCTATTTTTAATGAATATTCTCATCTTTACGATACTAGCAACTCTTGGATTTCAGGTGACAATGAGTGAAAGTAGTTATCTGGTGCCCCCTGTGTTTGCTTTTATCGTTTTATACACCATTCACAAAAGAAGTGGGAAAGGTAAGAAATCTGTGTAATTGAATGTTCTAGGCAGGACTCTTGTTCTGCCTATTTTCTTTGACAAAAAGTGCTGTTCAGGTATGAATATTGTTTTTTCAGAAATAATTTTCCGATTTCTTCTTCGTTTGGTTAAAATAATCTTACAAAGTTTTTAAGAGATTGTTAGAAAAAAGGAGATGGATATGAAATTTGGGAAAAAACACTATCGTCCTCAGGTGGATCAGATGGATTGCGGCGTGGCTTCCTTGGCTATGATATTTAGCTACTACGGTAGTTATTACTCCTTGGCTCATCTACGAGAGTTGGCCAAGACGACCATGGATGGGACGACTGCTTTGGGGCTTGTAAAGGTGGCAGAGGAGCTTGGCTTTGAGACGCGGGCTATCAAGGCGGATATGACGCTCTTTGATCTGCCTGATTTGACCTTTCCTTTTGTGGCCCATGTGCTCAAGGAAGGGAAATTGCTCCACTACTATGTGGTGACAGGTCAGGATAAGAAGACCATCCATATCGCTGATCCAGATCCTGGTGTCAAGCTGACTAAGATTTCTCGTGAGCGATTTGCGCAAGAGTGGACAGGGATCAGTCTCTTTATGGCGCCATCTCCAGACTATAAACCCCATAAGGAGAAAAAACAGGGGCTCTTATCTTTCTTGCCCATCTTACTCAAACAGCATGGCTTAATTACCAATATCGTCCTAGCGACACTCTTGGTAACCCTGATTAACATTGTGGGTTCTTATTATCTTCAGTCTATCATTGATACCTATGTGCCAGACCAGATGCGTTCGACACTGGGCATCATCTCTATTGGGCTGGTCATCGTCTATATCCTCCAGCAGATCTTGTCCTACGCGCAGGAGTATCTCTTACTTGTTTTGGGGCAACGTCTGTCAATTGATGTGATTTTGTCCTACATCAAGCATGTTTTTCACCTGCCAATGTCCTTTTTTGCGACACGCAGGACAGGAGAAATCGTATCTCGTTTTACAGATGCCAATAGTATCATTGATGCGCTGGCGTCGACCATTCTGTCGATTTTCCTAGATGTGTCGACGATTTTGATTATTTCGCTTGTCTTGTTTTCACAAAATATGACGCTCTTTTTCATTAGTCTGCTTGCGCTTCCCATCTATACAGTGATTATCTTTGCCTTTATGAAACCTTTTGAAAAGATGAATCGGGATACTATGGAAGCTAATGCGGTTCTGTCTTCTTCTATCATCGAGGACATCAACGGCATTGAGACCATTAAATCTTTGACCAGTGAGAGTTCGTGCTATCAAAAGATTGACAAGGAATTTGTAGCTTATCTGAAAAAATCTTTTACCTATAGTCGGGCAGAAAGCCAGCAAAAGGCTCTGAAAAAAGTTGCCCAGCTCCTGCTCAATGTTGGTGTTCTCTGGCTGGGAGCTATTCTTGTCATGGATGGGAAAATGAGTTTGGGCCAGCTGATTACCTATAATACTTTGCTTGTTTACTTTACCAATCCTTTGGAAAATATCATCAACCTGCAAACCAAACTTCAGACAGCACAGGTTGCCAATAATCGCTTAAATGAGGTTTATCTAGTAGCTTCGGAGTTTGAGGAGAAGAAAACAGTCGAAGATTTGAGCATGATGAAGGGAGAGATGACCTTCAAGCAGGTTCACTATAAGTATGGCTATGGTCGTGACGTCTTGTCGGATATCAATTTGACCATTCCGCAAGGGTCTAAGATGGCTTTTGTGGGGATTTCGGGGTCAGGAAAAACCACCTTGGCCAAGATGATGGTTAATTTTTACGACCCAAGTCAGGGAGAGATTAGTCTGGGTGGTGCCAATCTCAATCAGATTGATAAAAAAGCCTTGCGCCAGTATATCAACTACCTGCCTCAACAGCCCTATGTATTTAACGGAACGATTTTGGAGAATCTTCTCCTTGGAGCCAAAGAAGGGACGACACAGGAGGATGTTCTGCGAGCAGTCGAGTTAGCTGAGATTCGGGAGGATATCGAGCGGATGCCACTGAATTACCAGACAGAATTGACTTCGGATGGAGCTGGAATTTCTGGTGGGCAACGGCAGCGAATTGCTCTGGCGCGTGCTCTTTTAACAGATGCCCCTGTCTTGATCTTGGATGAGGCAACTAGCAGTCTGGATATTTTGACAGAGAAGCGGATCGTGGATAATCTTATGGCTTTGGACAAGACCTTGGTTTTCATTGCCCACCGCTTGACCATCGCTGAGCGGACAGAAAAGGTTGTTGTTTTGGATCAGGGCAAGATTATCGAAGAAGGTACCCATGCAGACTTGCTTGCTCGAGGTGGATTTTACGCCCATTTGGTGAATAGCTAGAAAGAGGAGAAGATGCAACCAGAATTTTTAGAAAGTGCGGAGTTTTACCATCGTCGTTACCATAATTTTTCCAGTCGGGTGATTTTACCTATGTCACTTCTGCTCGTGTTTTTACTCGGTTTTGCAGTCTTTGCAGAGAAGGAGATGAGTTTGTCTACCAGAGCGACTGTCGAACCTAGTCGGATCATTGCCAACATCCAGTCGACTAGCAATCAACGCATCGTGGCCAATTATCTAGAAGAAAACAAACTAGTCAAGCAGGGAGATCTACTGGTTCAGTACCAGCAAGGGGCGGAAGCTGTTCAGGTTGAAGCATACACCAGTCAGTTGGAGATGTTTAAGGATCAAAAAAAGCAGTTAGGGTATTTGCAATCCAGTTTGAAAGAGGGAAGTGATCAATTTCCAGAGGCGGATAAGTTTGGTTATCAGGAGATGTTTCGGGACTATCTCAGCCAAGCTAGTAGTCTTAGAAGTAATGTTTCTCAGCAAAATGCCAGCATCTCCTCTCAAAATGCGGCAGCAAGTCAGAGTCAGGCCGAGATTGGCAATCTTATCAGCCAAACGCAGGATAAAATTCAAGATTACAAAACAGCTAAGTCGGCGATTGAAACAGGAGCTCAATTGGATAGTCAAAATGCGGCCTACTCTTTTTATCAGACCTATAAAAACCAAGCTGGAGAAGATCCGCAAGCTAAATCGCAAGTTATTGCACAGGTGGATGCACAAATCGCCCAGCTAGAGTCTAGTTTAGCTACTTATCGTGTGCAGTATGCGGGATCTGGAGCTCAACAAGCCTATGCAACGGGACTGGATAGTCAACTTGAATCCCTCAAGTCCCAGCACCTAGTCAAAGTCGGTCAGGAGTTAACCCTTTTGGATCAGAAAATTTTAGAAGCAGAGTCTGGTAAGAAAGTCCAAGGAGGTCTGCTGGACAAGGGGAAAATTACAGCAAGTGAGGATGGGGTGCTTCACCTTAATCCTGAAACCAGTGATTCTACCATGGTCGCAGAAGGAACCCTGCTAGCCCAACTCTACCCATCCTTGGAGAAAGAAGGGAAAGCCAAACTCACAGCCTATCTCAGTTCAAAAGATGTTGCAAGGCTTAAGGTAGGTGATTCTGTTCGCTTTACTACAACCAAGGATGCCAACAAAGAGCTCGTTCTTGTTTCTGCGATTACGAATATTGATGCGACAGCTACTAAGACTGAAAAGGGAAATTTCTTTAAAATAGAGGCGGAGACAAGTCTGACTCCTGAACAAGCAGAAGAGCTTCGCTACGGTTCAGAAGGACGTTTGACACTAATCACAGGAAAGAAAAGTTATCTGCGATACTACTTAGATCAATTTTTGAACAGAGAATAATGTTTGTTTTTAACGCGATATTATACTTTTAAAACTGTAAAATGTTTTGATTTTACAGTTTTTCTTAATATTTAAAAGAGGTATCTTCGCCGTCGTTCGCAAATTCTTGCTATTTCCGTTATTTTGTAGTAGAATGAAGTAAAGAAATACGAAAGGCGAACTTTAAAATGTCAAAAGAATTGATCTATTCGGGAAAAGCCAAGGATATCTATACAACTGAGGATGAAAATCTCATTATTTCAACTTACAAGGACCAGGCGACTGCTTTCAACGGTGTCAAGAAGGAGCAGATTGCGGGCAAGGGAGTCTTGAATAATCAGATTTCATCTTTTATTTTTGAAAAGTTAAATGCTGCTGGTGTAGCGACTCACTTTGTGGAGAAACTTTCGGACACGGAACAGCTCAATAAAAAGGTTGAGATTATTCCTTTGGAAGTTGTGCTCCGCAACTACACGGCTGGATCATTTTCAAAACGTTTTGGCGTTGATGAAGGTATCGCATTTGAGACTCCAATTGTCGAATTTTACTATAAAAATGATGATTTGGATGATCCCTTTATCAATGACGAGCATGTGAAATTCCTTAAAATTGCGGATGACCAGCAGATTGCTTACTTGAAGGAAGAAACCCGTCGTATCAATGAGCTCTTGAAGGCTTGGTTTGCTGAGATTGGCCTTAAATTGATTGACTTTAAGCTAGAGTTCGGTTTTGACAAGGATGGTAAGATCATCTTGGCAGACGAATTTTCACCAGATAACTGCCGACTTTGGGACGCTGACGGTAACCACATGGATAAGGATGTTTTCCGTAGAGGATTGGGAGAACTAACTGATGTTTACGAAGTTGTCTGGGAAAAGTTGCAAGGATTGAAATAACAACCTAAAGGCTGTTTGGGAACATTGCAAGAGCTGAAATAAAGGAATAAGAATTGATGGATAAACGTATTTTTGTTGAGAAAAAGGCTGATTTTCAGGTTAAGTCAGAGAGTTTGGTAAGAGAGCTCCAGCACAACTTGGGACTTTCAACTTTGAAAAGTATTCGCATTGTGCAAGTTTATGATGTCTTTGATTTGGCAGAGGACTTGTTTGCACCTGCAGAGAAGCACATCTTCTCTGAACAGGTGACAGACCATGTCTTGGATGAAGCTGCTGTGCAGGCAGATCTTGCCAACTATGCTTTTTTTGCCATTGAAAGCCTGCCAGGGCAGTTTGACCAGCGTGCAGCTTCTTCACAGGAAGCCTTGCTTTTGCTGGGAAGTTCGAGTGACGTGACGGTCAACACAGCACAATTGTACTTGGTTAATAACGATATTGATGCGACTGAGTTGGAAGCGGTCAAGAACTACCTGCTCAATCCAGTGGATTCTCGTTTCAAGGATATCACGACAGGAATTGCCAAGCAGGAATTTTCTGAGTCAGACAAGACAATTCCGAAATTGACTTTCTTTGAAAGCTATACGGCAGAAGACTTTGCCCGCTACAAGGCCGAGCAAGGTATGGCCATGGAAGTGGATGATTTGCTCTTTATCCAAGATTATTTCAAGTCAATCGGGCGTGTGCCGACGGAAACAGAGCTCAAGGTTTTGGACACTTACTGGTCTGACCACTGCCGTCACACGACTTTTGAGACGGAGTTGAAACAGATTGATTTCTCAGCTTCTAAATTCCAAAAGCAATTGCAAGCGACTTATGACAAGTATATTGCCATGCGTGAGGAGCTAGGTCGGTCTGATAAACCACAAACCTTGATGGATATGGCGACTATTTTCGGTCGTTATGAGCGTGCCAATGGCCGTTTGGACGACATGGAAGTGTCTGACGAAATCAATGCCTGCTCGGTTGAAATCGAAGTGGACGTTGATGGCGTCAAGGAACCTTGGCTCCTCATGTTTAAAAACGAAACCCACAACCACCCAACGGAAATCGAACCATTTGGTGGGGCGGCTACTTGTATCGGTGGAGCTATTCGTGACCCATTGTCAGGTCGCTCATATGTCTACCAAGCTATGCGTATCTCAGGTGCTGGAGATATTACAGCACCGATTTCGGAAACTCGTGCTGGGAAATTGCCGCAACAAGTCATTTCTAAAACAGCTGCTCACGGTTATTCTTCATACGGGAATCAGATTGGGCTTGCGACGACCTACGTTCGTGAATACTTCCACCCAGGCTTTGTAGCCAAACGTATGGAGCTTGGTGCAGTTGTCGGTGCAGCTCCAAAGGGCAACGTTGTCCGTGAAAAACCGGAAGCGGGCGATGTCATTATCTTGCTCGGTGGTAAGACTGGACGTGATGGTGTCGGTGGTGCGACAGGTTCTTCTAAGGTTCAAACAGTTGAGTCTGTAGAGACTGCCGGTGCTGAGGTTCAAAAGGGAAATGCCATCGAAGAACGCAAGATTCAGCGCCTCTTCCGTAATGGTGCTGTCACTCGTCTAATCAAGAAATCCAACGACTTTGGTGCTGGTGGTGTCTGTGTAGCCATCGGTGAATTGGCAGACGGTCTTGAAATCGACCTCAATAAGGTTCCTCTTAAATACCAAGGATTGAACGGTACCGAAATTGCTATTTCTGAATCTCAAGAACGGATGGCCGTGGTGGTTCGTCCTGAGGATGTAGATACCTTCGTTGCAGAATGTAATAAAGAAAATATTGACGCTGTTGTGGTTGCGACAGTGACTGAAAAACCAAATCTAGTCATGCACTGGAATGGTGAAACCATCGTCGACTTGGAACGTCGTTTCCTTGATACAAACGGTGTGCGCGTAGTCGTTGATGCCAAGGTTGTGGACAAGGATGTCAAACTCCCAGAAGAACGCACAACAAGTACTAACACACTTGAAGCAGATACCCTTTCAGTTCTATCTGATCTCAACCATGCGAGTCAAAAAGGCTTGCAGACCATCTTTGACTGCTCGGTCGGTCGTTCAACGGTCAATCACCCACTTGGTGGTCGCTACCAACTCACACCAACTGAGGCATCTGTGCAGAAATTACCAGTTCAACACGGTGTGACTCACACTGCGTCAGTCATGGCGCAAGGATTTAACCCTTATGTGGCAGAATGGTCTCCATACCACGGTGCTGCTTATGCGGTTATCGAAGCAACTGCTCGTTTAGTGGCTACTGGTGCAAACTGGTCCAAGGCCCGCTTCTCTTATCAAGAGTATTTCGAGCGCATGGATAAACAAGCAGATCGTTTCGGTCAGCCAGTAGCAGCTCTTCTAGGCTCTATCGAAGCACAAATCCAACTTGGTTTGCCATCTATCGGTGGTAAGGACTCCATGTCTGGTACTTTTGAAGAATTGACTGTACCGCCAACCTTGGTTGCCTTTGGGGTGACAACAGCAGATAGCCGTAAGGTGCTTTCTCCTGAGTTCAAGACTGCTGGTGAAAACATCTACTACATCCCAGGTCAAGCTCTAGCACAAGAAATTGACTTTGATCTTATCAAGTCTAACTTTGCTCAGTTTGAAGCCATCCTAGCTGACCACAAAGTAACATCTGCATCAGCTGTCAAATATGGTGGTGTCCTTGAAAGCTTGGCTCTTGCTACCTTTGGGAACCATATCGGTGCAGAGGTAACCTTGCCTGAACTTGAAACAGCTTTGACAGCTCAATTGGGTGGATTTGTCTTCACCTCTCATCAAGAAATCGCTGGAGTAGAGAAAATCGGTCAAACGAAAGTAGACTTTACACTCCTTGTCAACGGTGTGAAGCTAGATGGACACAAACTTGACAGTGCCTTCCAAGGAAAATTAGAAGAAGTTTACCCAACAGAATTTGCCCAATCTAAAGAACTGGACGAAGTTCCAGCTGTCGCTTCTGACGCAGTCATCAAAGCCAAGGAAACTATTGAAAAACCAGTGGTTTACATCCCAGTATTCCCAGGAACCAACTCAGAATATGACTCAGCCAAGGCCTTTGAAAAAGAAGGTGCAGAGGTCAACTTAGTACCATTCGTGACCTTGAATGAAGAGGCCATTGTCAAGGCAGTTGAAACCATGGTTGACAATATCGGCAAGGCAAATATCCTATTCTTTGCAGGTGGTTTCTCAGCTGCGGATGAGCCAGATGGTTCAGCTAAATTTATTGTCAATATCCTGCTCAATGAAAAAGTGCGTGCAGCCATTGATAGCTTTATCGCTCGTGGTGGCTTGATTATCGGTATTTGTAATGGATTCCAGGCCTTGGTCAAATCAGGTCTTCTTCCATACGGGAACTTTGAGGATGCCAGCAGTACTAGTCCAACTCTTTTCTACAATGATGCCAACCAGCACGTGGCCAAGATGGTGGAAACTCGGATCGCCAATACCAATTCGCCATGGTTGGCTGGTGTGCAAGTGGGCGACATCCATGCTATCCCTGTTTCGCACGGTGAAGGGAAGTTTGTTGTGACAGCTGAGGAATTTGCGGAGCTCCGTGACAATGGCCAAATCTTCAGCCAATACGTTGACTTTGACGGCAAACCAAGCATGGACTCTAAGTACAATCCGAATGGTTCTGTCAATGCCATCGAAGGAATTACCAGCAAGAACGGCCAAATCATCGGTAAAATGGGACACTCAGAACGTTATGAAGATGGTCTTTTCCAAAACATCCCAGGAAATAAAGACCAGCACCTGTTCGCGTCAGCTGTGCGTTATTTCACGGGGAAATAAAAGGTATAAAAAATGACATACGAAGTAAAATCTCTTAATGAAGAATGTGGTGTTTTCGGTATCTGGGGGCATCCAGATGCTGCTAAATTGACCTATTTTGGTCTCCATAGTCTTCAGCACCGTGGTCAGGAGGGGGCAGGAATCCTCTCCAATGATCAAGGACAATTGAAGCGTCATCGTGATATGGGGCTTTTATCAGAAGTGTTCAGAAATCCAGCTAATTTGGATAAACTAACTGGAACGAGCGCGATTGGGCATGTGCGTTATGCGACTGCTGGCGAAGCTTCTGTGGATAACATTCAGCCCTTCCTCTTTCGCTTTCATGATATGCAGTTTGGGCTGGCTCACAATGGGAACCTGACCAATGCAGAATCTCTTAAGAAAGAATTGGAACAAAGAGGTGCTATTTTCAGCTCAACCTCTGATTCAGAAATCTTAGCCCACCTCATTCGTCGGAGTCACAATCCGAACTTGATGGGTAAAATCAAGGAAGCACTCAGTCTTGTCAAAGGTGGCTTTGCTTATATCTTGCTTTTTGAGGACAAGTTGATTGCGGCGCTTGACCCTAATGGCTTCCGTCCGCTTTCGATTGGGAAAATGACCAACGGAGCGGTAGTGGTTTCCTCCGAAACCTGTGCTTTTGAAGTTATTGGTGCTGAGTGGATCCGAGATTTGAAGCCTGGAGAGATTGTGATCATTGATGATAAGGGCATCCAGTATGATAGCTATACAGATGATACACAGTTGGCGATTTGCTCTATGGAGTATATCTATTTTGCTCGCCCTGACTCTAACATTCATGGTGTTAATGTCCATACAGCTCGCAAACGTATGGGGGCTCAATTGGCGCGTGAATTTAAGCACGAAGCGGATATCGTGGTCGGTGTGCCAAATTCCTCACTCAGCGCAGCTATGGGATTTGCGGAAGAGTCTGGTCTGCCAAATGAAATGGGTCTCATCAAAAACCAATACACCCAACGCACCTTTATCCAACCGACTCAAGAATTGCGGGAGCAAGGGGTGCGGATGAAACTGTCTGCTGTTTCGGGTGTTGTCAAAGGCAAACGTGTGGTTATGATTGATGATTCCATTGTTCGTGGGACAACCTCTCGCCGTATCGTTCAGCTTTTGAAAGAAGCGGGGGCTTCTGAAGTTCACGTTGCTATTGGCAGTCCAGCGCTAGCTTATCCATGTTTCTACGGGATTGATATCCAGACGCGTCAGGAGCTGATTGCTGCCAATCATACGGTCGAAGAAACTCGCCAAATCATTGGAGCAGATAGCCTGACCTATCTTTCTGTTGAAGGTTTGATTGATTCGATTGGTATTGAAACAGATGCGCCGAACGGTGGTCTCTGTGTCGCTTACTTTGACGGCGACTACCCAACTCCTCTCTACGACTATGAGGAAGACTATCGTAGAAGTTTGGAAGAAAAGACCAGTTTTTACAAATAGGCGGATAACGATTTTCCATTAAAGGAAAGGAATGAATAAAATGACGAATAAAAATGCTTATGCCCAGTCGGGTGTGGATGTTGAAGCGGGTTATGAAGTAGTTGAACGAATAAAAAAACATGTGGCTCGTACGGAGCGTGCAGGTGTTATGGGAGCTCTTGGTGGTTTTGGTGGTATGTTTGACCTTTCAAAAACAGGTGTCAAAGAACCTGTCTTGATCTCAGGGACTGACGGTGTCGGAACCAAGCTCATGCTGGCCATCAAATACGACAAGCATGATACCATCGGTCAGGACTGTGTGGCCATGTGTGTCAATGATATCATCGCTGCAGGTGCGGAGCCCCTCTATTTCCTTGACTACGTAGCGACAGGGAAGAATGAACCAGCTAAACTAGAACAAGTCGTTGCTGGTGTGGCAGAAGGTTGTGTGCAGGCAGGCGCTGCCCTCATCGGTGGGGAAACAGCTGAAATGCCTGGTATGTATGGCGCAGATGACTACGACTTGGCTGGTTTTGCAGTCGGCGTGGCTGAAAAATCTCAAATCATTGACGGCTCAAAGGTGGCAGAAGGCGATGTTCTTCTCGGACTTGCTTCGAGTGGGATTCACTCCAATGGTTACTCACTCGTGCGTCGTGTTTTTGCCGACTATACAGGTGAGGAAGTCTTACCAGAATTGGAAGGCAAGAAACTCAAGGAAGTCCTTCTTGAGCCGACTCGTATCTATGTCAAGGCTGTCTTGCCACTCATCAAGGAAGGCTTGGTAAACGGTATTGCCCACATCACAGGTGGTGGTTTCATCGAGAATATCCCTCGTATGTTTGCAGACGATCTAGCAGCAGAAATCGAAGAAGATAAAGTTCCAGTTCTTCCGATTTTCAAAGCCCTTGAAAAATACGGTCAGATCAAGCACGAAGAAATGTTTGAAATCTTCAATATGGGTGTGGGCCTCATGTTGGCAGTTAGCCTTGAAAATGTAGGTCGAGTCGAGGAATTGCTGGATGAACCAGTCTATGAAATTGGTCGCATCGTCAAGAAAGAAAACGAAAGTGTCATCATCAAATGAAAAAAATAGCGGTTTTTGCCTCTGGTAATGGCTCAAATTTTCAGGTGATTGCCGAAGAATTTCCGGTGGAGTTTGTTTTTTCAGACCATCGTGACGCCTATGTGCTGGAACGTGCAGACAAGCTCGGCGTCCTGTCCTATGCTTTTGAACTCAAGGAGTTTGAGAACAAGGCGGACTACGAAGCAGCTCTTGTCGAGCTCTTGGAAGAACACCAGATTGACTTGGTTTGTTTGGCGGGTTATATGAAAATCGTCGGCCCAACCTTATTGGCGGCTTATGAAGGTCGAATTATCAACATTCATCCGGCCTACCTGCCAGAATTTCCAGGAGCTCATGGGATTGAGGATGCTTGGGATGCTGGTGTCGCTGAGAGTGGCGTGACCATTCACTGGGTGGACTCCGGTGTGGATACAGGCAAGGTCATCAAACAAGTTCGTGTGCCAAGGCTCGCTGATGATGACATCGAAAGCTTTGAAGCTCGCATTCATGAGGCTGAGTACAAGTTGTATCCAGAGGTTATTAGAGAATTGTTGGATAAGTAAATGAAAGGAAATAACATGACTAAACGCGCCTTAATCAGCGTCTCAGACAAAGTGGGCATTGTTGAATTTGCCCAAGAACTTAAAAAACTTGGTTGGGAGATTATCTCGACAGGTGGGACAAAGGTTACCCTTGATAATGCTGGTGTGGAGACCATTGCAATTGATGATGTGACGGGCTTCCCAGAAATGATGGATGGCCGTGTCAAGACCCTTCACCCAAATATCCATGGTGGGCTCCTCGCTCGTCGTGATCTCGATAGCCACCTTGAGGCGGCTAAGGACAATCAGATCGAGCTCATTGACCTTGTTGTGGTCAACCTTTATCCTTTCAAGGAAACGATTCTCAAACCAGATGTGACTTACGCTGATGCGGTGGAAAATATCGATATCGGTGGGCCATCTATGCTTCGTTCAGCAGCGAAGAACCATGCCAGCGTGACAGTTGTGGTAGACCCTGCTGACTATGCAGTGGTTTTGGACGAATTGGCAGCAAATGGTGAAACGACTTATGAAACTCGTCAACGTTTGGCAGCCAAGGTTTTCCGTCACACAGCAGCTTATGATGCCTTGATTGCAGAGTATTTCACAGCTCAAGTTGGAGAAAGCAAACCTGAAAAGCTCACTTTGACCTACGACCTCAAGCAACCAATGCGTTATGGGGAAAATCCTCAACAGGATGCGGACTTCTATCAAAAAGCTTTTCCAACGGATTACTCAATTGCATCAGCGAAACAGCTCAATGGTAAGGAATTGTCCTTTAACAATATCCGTGATGCTGATGCGGCTATCCGTATCATTCGTGATTTTAAAGACCGTCCAACTGTTGTGGCCCTCAAACATATGAATCCATGTGGAATCGGTCAGGCTGATGACATCGAAACTGCTTGGGATTACGCTTATGAGTCTGACCCAGTGTCTATCTTTGGCGGAATTGTCGTCCTTAATCGTGAGGTGGATGCTGCGACAGCTGAGAAGATGCACGGCGTTTTCCTCGAGATCATCATCGCACCGAGCTATACAGATGAAGCGCTGGCCATTTTGACCAACAAAAAGAAAAACTTACGTATCCTTGCCTTACCATTTGATGCTCAAGATGCTAGTGAGGTAGAGGCAGAATACACAGGCGTGGTTGGTGGACTTCTTGTGCAAAACCAAGACGTGGTTAAGGAAAGCCCGGCTGACTGGCAAGTGGTGAGCAAGCGCCAGCCGACCGAGACAGAAGCGACTGCTCTTGAGTTCGCTTGGAAAGCTATCAAGTACGTCAAATCAAACGGTATCATCGTGACTAATGACCACATGACACTTGGTGTTGGCCCTGGTCAAACCAATCGTGTGGCTTCTGTTCGTATCGCCATTGATCAGGCTAAAGATCGTCTTGATGGTGCTGTTCTTGCTTCCGACGCCTTCTTCCCATTTGCGGATAACGTGGAAGAAATCGCTAAAGCAGGTATCAAGGCCATCATCCAGCCAGGGGGCTCTGTCCGTGACCAAGAGTCAATCGAAGCGGCTGATAAATACGGCTTGACTATGGTCTTTACAGGAGTGAGACATTTTAGACATTAAGAACGTTAAAGGGAAGAAAACAGTTTCTTTCCTTTTTTTGATTAAAAGGCAGAACGAAACGAGATTAAAGCGAACGTTTGTGTTATAATATTAGTAAATAATTCGCAAAAGAGGTTGTAAGATGAAGCTGTTAGTTGTCGGTTCGGGTGGTCGTGAACATGCCATTGCTAAGAAGTTGCTTGAGTCAAAAGATGTTGAAAAAGTCTTTGTAGCTCCTGGGAATGACGGGATGACTCTAGATGGTCTGGAATTGGTAAATATCTCTATTTCCGAACATTCTGAATTGATTGAATTTGCAAAAGCCAACGATATAGCTTGGTCCTTTATCGGGCCAGATGACGCCCTTGCTGCTGGGATTGTGGATGATTTCAATGCAGCTGGTCTCAAAGCCTTTGGTTCGACAAGATTAGCAGCGGAGCTGGAGTGGTCCAAGGATTTTGCTAAGGAAATCATGGTCAAGTATGGCGTTCCGACAGCAGCCTATGGGACCTTCTCAGATTTTGAGGAAGCCAAGGCCTATATCGAAAAGCAGGGGGCGCCTATCGTAGTCAAGGCAGACGGTTTGGCCCTTGGGAAAGGTGTCGTCGTTGCTGAAACGGTTGAGCAAGCAGTCGAAGCTGCTCACCAGATGCTGCTGGATAATAAATTCGGCGACTCAGGTGCGCGTGTGGTTATCGAGGAGTTTCTTGAAGGTGAGGAATTCTCTCTCTTTGCCTTTGTCAATGGCGACAAGTTCTACATCATGCCAACGGCTCAGGATCACAAACGTGCCTATGATGGCGACAAAGGGCCTAACACTGGTGGTATGGGTGCCTATGCGCCGGTTCCTCACTTGCCACAGAGTGTAGTTGATACGGCAGTGGAGACTATTGTCAAGCCAGTCCTTGAAGGGATGATTAAAGAATGTCGCCCTTATCTGGGTGTCCTTTATGCCGGTCTTATCTTGACAGCTGATGGACCTAAGGTTATCGAGTTTAACGCTCGTTTTGGAGATCCAGAAACTCAGATTATCCTGCCTCGTTTGACATCTGACTTTGCACAAAATATTACGGATATCCTAGATGGTAAGGAGCCTGCTATTACCTGGCTAGATGAGGGTGTTACTTTGGGTGTGGTTGTCGCATCAAACGGCTACCCGCTGGATTATGCAAAGGGCCTAGAGTTGCCAGCCAAGACTGAGGGCGACATCATCACTTATTATGCAGGGGCTAAGTTTTCGGAAAATAGCAGAGCACTGCTCTCAAACGGTGGACGTGTCTATATGCTCGTCACCACAGCAGACACTGTAAAAGATGCCCAAAACACCATCTACCAAGAACTCGCTCAACAAAAAACAGAAGGTCTCTTTTACCGAACCGATATCGGAAGCAAGGCAATTCGATAAAGATATAAGAATAAAGCTACGAAGTCGCTAAGTACGATAATGGTCGCCGTGGTGAAAAGACCAGAACAGTGAATGTTCTGGTCGGGGAAAACTTTGAGACCCTAGGCTCAAAGTTTAGGAATGAAACCGAAGGTTTGCTTCCGTCCCCACCACCTAAGATCAGTATCAAAAAGAAAAATAAAAATTCACAAAATATGTTAATGGTCGTATGGTTTGCGAGCGTTAACGAGCCAATATAGAACAATCACCGCCGTTGTGAAAGAACGATTGGATTATAAGCCAATCGTTCAGGGAAATCGGAAGCCCAAGGTCTTCCGATTTAGGCATGAGACACCTTTGGTGGCTGCTGCCGTCCCTCACAACTTAAGGTGATTGAAAAAAGAAAGGAAAGGATATTAACTATGAAACCAGTAATTTCCATTATCATGGGCTCAAAATCCGACTGGGCAACCATGCAAAAAACCGCCGAAGTCCTAGACCGCTTCGGTATAGCCTACGAAAAGAAAGTTGTCTCTGCCCACCGTACACCTGATCTCATGTTCAGACATGCCGAAGAAGCTCGTAGCCGTGGCATCAAGGTCATCATCGCTGGTGCGGGTGGCGCAGCCCATTTGCCAGGTATGGTAGCTGCCAAAACAACCCTTCCTGTCATTGGTGTACCAGTCAAATCACGTGCTCTTAGTGGCGTGGACTCGCTCTACTCTATCGTTCAGATGCCGGGCGGTGTGCCTGTTGCGACCATGGCTATTGGTGAAGCAGGTGCGACAAATGCGGCTCTATTTGCCCTCCGTCTCTTGTCAGTAGAGAATCAGGCTATCGCGATAGCTTTGGCAGATTTCGTAGAAGAACAAGGAAAAATCGCAGAGGAGTCGACAAATGAGCTCATCTAAAACAATCGGAATTATCGGTGGCG